>JAPOOK010000049.1 GCA_026713485.1 Chloroflexota bacterium
AATACCATGTTGAGAATCGCCATCAAGCTGAGCGCGGACATGGCAAACAAACTGGACACGCGCCCGCGAATAGCGTCCGGCACAACGGTCTGGATATACGTGATGGACAAGGACATAAACGGCGCCTGCGTCAGTCCCATGATGAATGCGCCGAAAAGTCCGGGCGACTGCGACGGAGCTAAACCAAGGATCAGGACGCCGACGGAACTTCCTGCGGCTGCCACCAGCAGGGCGATGCCCTTGGTGCGGTCGCTGCGGATTCCCGCCACAATCATCACACCGAAAACCGCACCGAGCCCGAAGGATGCCAGGAACGCGGCCAGCGCAGAATCTGTCCCCCACTGCTCTGTGCCATGGACGGGGAGAACCGACTCAAAACCCATCGTGAGGCCGCAGTGGAAGGCAACAAAGATGAGCATAAGGCCCACCGTCGGTGTTTTCCACGCGTAAACGATTCCTGCCGTAAAGACGGTGAAGATGGAGTCTCCGCGAGCGATTTCACCCGAGGATGCCGTCCGGATAGTCAACACCATGACGGTGGCGATGGCGTAGCCGAGCGCCGCAACCCCAAAGGCGATGCCGATGCTCGCTTCGCTGAGCCAGCCCAGGAGCAGCACGGACAGACCCCCCACCAGGCGCGACCCCTGCAGGGAAATGTTGTTCAGGGCTATCGCATTGAGGAGATCGTCCCTGCTTACCAGATTCGGCACCAGGGCGTTCTGCGTCGGCATCTGCACGCCGCGCGCGATGCCGCTCAGCAATGAAATCACCGGCAGGTGCCATAACTCGATTGTGTCAGTGAAGTAGAGTTGCACCAGCAACAGTGCCAACAGCACGTTTATGGCGTGCGCGATGGCGATGAGGTAGCGCCTGTCAAACTTGTCCGCCAGCACGCCGCTGAACGGCGGTACAACCACAAACGGAATCAGCGCGGCAAAAGTAGTGACGCCCACCCAGAACGACGACTCGTCGGAGATGTCGAAGGCCAGGACGCCGCGGGCGGCGATGAGGCCCCAAACTCCGGCGCCTGCGAAGGTGGCAGAGATCCAGAATCGGCGAAAATCACTGTACTTGAGCGCCGCGGTATAGCGATGAAGCAGTCCCATTTCCTGCGCCGTGGCACTCTCAGTCATTGGCTCCCCTTGGTTCCGAAGCGACCAATTTCAGATTCCGTATCATAACATGCGCTTTTGGCTGCCAAATGAAGTCTTAGATTCCTCGGCGGCGCTCGGAATGACGGGAGGATTGCTCTAGAGCCGGCTGAAGATGTTTGCGATGAGCTGGAGCGTGATAATCGCCACCAACGGCGTGATGTCGATCATCCCAACAAGCGGGATGACTCTGCGCAGTGGCCCGAGGATTGGCTCCGTGACGTGGTAGACGGCGGCGACGAGAGGATTCTCATTGCTGACGTTCGGAAACCACGAGAGAATCGCCCGCGCGAAGATGGCGAGAGTTAGAGCCTGGGCAAGGAAGTAAACAAAGGTAGTGATGAATTCCATAGATATCAGGATAACGGACGACGAGCGACGCCGTCGTTAGCCAAGCTGCCGCGACTTCTTATAGGCGGCGGTGACTGCCTGCGTGACGGCCGCGCGGAGTCCGCCGTCCTCAAGCGCAGCGATGCCCTCCGCAGTTGTTCCACCCGGGGACGTGACCATATTGCGGAGCGTGGCGGGATGGATGTTTGATTGATCCGCCAAAGCGGCGGACCCAAGCAGGGTCTGCCGGGCAAGTAGTTCCGCTTGGTCGCGCGGGAGGCCGATGTGGACGCCCGCGTCGATGAGGGCCTCAAGGAAGAGAAACACGTATCCCGGCCCGCTGCCGCTCAGCGCCGTCGCCATGTCGATGTAGTGCTCATCGTGGACTTCCAGTTCACGCCCCATCGCGCCAAGGATCCGGCGCGCCATGTCGCGCTGAGGGTGGGTCACGTCCGGCGTTGCAGTCCACACGCTCATGCCATGGCCGATCTGCGCGGGAGTGTTGGGCATGACGCGAACAATCTGTTCGCAGCCCGTCAGTTCCCGCAGCGTGTCGATGCGGACACCGGCGGCGATGGAGAGATAGGGTCCCGGGACGACGTTCCCCCTCTTGAGAGTGGAAAGGGCGTCAATGTGCTGGGGCTTGAGGGCGATAACGGCAAACCCGTTGGAGACGATCTTGGCCGCGTCATAGTTGTCGGCGACCACGTGCACGCCATGTTTCTGCGCCAGGTAATCGCGCCGCTCGCCGTCAATCTCGCCGACGGTGATGTCGGTGGGCGCGGCAACGTCGTTCCGGATGATGGCAGTGATCATGGCCTCCGCCATGACGCCGCCTCCGATGAATGCAATCTGGGGCACTGTGCGTTTGACCTCCGTGCGCTCAGTATAGCGGGGCGCGCCCACCCCTCGTCACGCTTGCACTCCCCGTCATTCCCGTGCTTGACACGGGAATCCAGCGCCGCCCGCGAGGCGGCCAACTCCCCCGCTCACCCTGAGCCTGTCGAAGGGTGAGCATAAAAGCAGTATCCCCTATACTGGATGAGTGCCAGTAACGCCTCGTGCAAATGCCATCGAGGCAGGGCGCAATCCATAGCGCTCCGCGGTAGCTCAGTCGGTAGAGCGGTCGGCTGTTAACCGATTGGTCGTAGGTTCGAGTCCTACCCGCGGAGCCAGTTCATCAAGGAGAATTTCGGGATGACGACTGCTTATCGTGAACTCGGCAAAGCGACTGCGCGCAAGGACGGACCGGAGAAGGTCACGGGCGGCGCGGAGTACACGGTGGACGTAACTCTGCCGGGGATGCTGTGGGGCAGGGCGCTCCGCAGCCCGTACCCCCACGCCCGTATCGTCAGCATTGACACCTCGCAGGCGGAGGCCCTCCCCGGTGTTCACGCCGTCCTGACCGGAGACCATGACCTTATCAAGGGAGTGCGGATCGGTCGACGGCTCTACGACGTACCCGTCCTCGCGCAGGGAACAGCGCTCTTCATCGGTGACAAGGTGGCGGCGGTGGCAGCCGAAACCAAAGATCTGGCGGATGCCGCTCTCGATCTGATTGAGGTCGAGTACGAGGAACTGCCGGTTGTCGCGGACGTGCGAACGGCGCGTGCCGATGACGCCCCCGTCCTGCATCCTGATCTGAATACCTACGAAGGCCTGCCCGCACAGGTTGAGGGACGGCATCTGAACCTCTTTGCGCACCAGGCGTGGGACAAGGGTGACATCGAGGCCGGCTTCGCAGAGGCGGATGTCATCGTTGAGGCGGATTACTCGCTCTCCAAAGGACACCAGGCCTATCTCGAATCGCATAACTGCGTCGTCAAAGCTGAACCCGATGGCCGAGCGGAGATCTGGGCCAGCAACAAGGCGCCGTTCAACATGCGGGCGCAGATGTCGCAGGCGTACGGCATCCCCGCCGACTCCATGAAGGTCAATCCGACGTACATCGGCGGCGATTTCGGCGGCAAGGGCAGCTCTATGGATGTTCCGCTGGCGTATGCGCTGTCCAGGGCCGCGGGCGGGCGTCCCATCAAGATCGTGATGGACTACACGGAGGAGCTGCAGGCGGCCAATCCGCGTCATGGCGGCGAAGTCAAAATTCGCGCAGGCGTCAAGCACGACGGCACGCTGGTTGCATGGCACGCGGAGGCATTCTGGAACAGTGGGGCATACGGCGGATTCAAACCGGTGCCCACTGCGAACCTCGTCGGCGCGCAGCACCTGGCGGGCGGGCCGTACCGCATCCCGCACGTCCGCATCGATTCCTGGCAGGTGTACACAAACAGCGTGCCCGGCGGCCACTACCGCGCGCCCGGCGAGCCGCAATCCATCTTCACCGCGGAATCTCATATGGACTCCCTCGCCCGCGCCATCGGCATGGACCCGCTGGATCTCCGCCTGACAAACATGATTGATGAGGGCGAGGAAACGCCAACAGGCCACCACTTCGTTGACCTGCGGGCGCGTGAGACCCTCGAGGCCGCCGTCGATGAGGCCGGCTACCATGAGGCGCGACCGCAATACGTCGGACGCGGGATGGCGATGGCCGACCACGGCGCGCCGGGTGGTGAAACACACGCGACCGTGACCGTTCTCGATTCCGGCGACGTGACCGTTGAAACGCCCCTCTTTGAGCAGGGCGCGGGACAATACACGATCCTGGCCCAGGTGGTCAGCGAGGAGATCGGCGTTCCATTCGAGCGCATCAGTGTTGTGCCGCGTGATACGGACAGCGTCTCGTTTGACTCCGGCATCGGCGGCAGCCACACCACGCGACTCATCACCGTCGCGGGGCATGAGGCGGGGTCGCTGGCGCGACAGCGTCTACAGCAGCTTGCGGCTGAACTCCTCGGCTGGAACGAGGAGTCGATTGCCGCTAGGGACGGCCAGCTCATAAACGAGAACTCCGGCGAATCTATCGATATTGCTGATCTTGTCGGGCGTGCAGGCGCGCCGGTTGTGGAGCGAGGGCACGTGCAGGACACGTCGCCATCGCCCATGACATCGTTCGGGGCGCAGATCGCGGAAGTCCGCGTCGACCCGGACACAGGGCAGGTGACACTCGAAAAATTCACGACGGCGCACGACGTGGGAACGATCATCAATCCGGTATCACACCAGGGGCAGCTTGAGGGCGGCGTGGTGCAGGCCATCGGCTTCACGCTGATGGAGGCGCTGGAAGTGGATGAGGGCGGCCGCGTGGCGAATCCCTCACTCGCAGAGTTCAAGATTCCAACAGTCAGCGATCTGCCCGAGCTGCGGACGGTTCTTGTGGAAGCCCCAAGCGGCTCCGGCCCGTACAACGTCAAGTCCGCCGGCGAGAGCTCCAACACACCCACGGCGGCTGCAATCGCCAACGCCATCGAGGACGCAATAGGCGTCCGCATCCGCGACCTGCCAATAACAGCAGAGGCAGTCTACCGGGCGCTCCAAGACCGGGGCTAAGTGCTTACCGCTCACCCTGAGCCAAGTCCGCCCCCGCTCACCCTGAGCCTGTCGAAGGGTGAGCGGCCCCCCCCCACGTCTTTCCCGCCGCCCCCCTCCGTCATTCCCGCGCAGGCGGGAATCTGAATCTCACTGACCCAACCAGACCCTGTAACGCCCCCCACGTCATTCTGAATGGGCGCCCCCCAACCCCGTCATTCTGAGCGGAGCGAAGAATCTAAAATGCCGGCGACACATTCCACGTTGGCTTGAAGGAACGAGCCTTTAGATTCCTCGGCTGCGCTCGGAATGACAGAGAGCTTGCGCCGGAACCTGACGCCCACCCTCCCGCAACCCTTAAAGAGAGAGGGGGTGGCCACTGGCCACCCCCTCTTTGCGTTCCTCTTAGGCGACGCTACTGGCGATTCTCTTCCTCACCATCCTCACCATCGCCGCTGTCATCGCCATTCATGCCGTTATCCGTCGCTGGGCGGTGCTCCGCCGTCATCTCCCCCGCGCCTGCGCAGCAGGAAGAAGGCGAGGATTCCGAGCAGCGCCAGGACGATCAGTCCAATGATGATCCCGCCGATGCCGATTCCACCATCATCCGCCTCCGGCGTCGCAGTCGGTTGGGCAACGACCGGCGTATTTGTCGGCGCAGGCGTGGCCGTGGGCTCCGGCGTCGCAGTCGGTTCCGGCTCCGGTGTTGGTGTATTCGTGGGTATCGGCGGTACAGGTGTATTCGTTGGTGTTGGGCTAGCGTGTGCCGCTGGCTCCACAGTGAGTGTTGGTGTTGCCGTAGGCGGTATCGGTGCAATTGTCGGTTCCACCGGTGGCTCTCCGGACACGCGCACTGTGAACGTTTGGGTGGCCGTATTGCCGTTACTGTCTGTGGCCGTGACGGTCACTTCCGTACGCCCCTCGGCCAGCCACTGCAGCCGCACATTCGAGCCCTGGATAGTGGCCCGTACGATGCCTGTGCGTGCCACAGTCACCGTATAACTCAGATCCGCCCCCTCAGGAGCCGTAAATCGGTCTGCCAGAGGGACTAACCCGGTTTGATCCACGGCAAGATTTTGCTGGGGGATAGAACCAACGGCATTCAGGCTTGGGGGGCTTGGGGGCGCCACCTGGATATTCGCCGTAAGCTCATCCAGTGGTTGTCCACCACGGATTACTTGCAGGCCGATGTGACCCCCTAAGGTCAAGATTTCCGACAGCTGCCCGCATGGCCTTGCCTGTGATGGTAAAGACCAGACCACCGTTGACTGCGTCAGTATTGACCGTAGGAATGCCTTGCCGGACTCGTATTTCCGTGTCTGATGTTGCTGCATCAAAAACGAACAACATATCATTCAGGCGTACATTCCCGTCCAGGTAATCATTGTCGGCACGGCCTAACAGGATCTGCGCTATCACGTCACCAACTTGCAGACCCTGAACCGTGACTTCTCGGGTCTCTCCCACTCCCACTTCAACGACATCAAGGGCGGTCCCTTCAGCGTCAACGAGGTACGGGTCGCTGTTCTGCGCCGTTGCCGCCCCCTGCGTCTGAATCGTAAGAAGCGCAGCGAAGATTGCCGCGATACTGAGGATGAGAGAAGGGGTGGCCACTGGCCACCCCTTCTTTGCGTTCTTCTTGTTAGGCGACACTACTGGCGATTCTCTTCCTCGTCTTCGCCATTGTCGTCGGCGTCGTCTGTATCGCCGCCGTTGTCATCCATCACGTCGTCCCCGTTATCATCGCCATTCATGCCGTTATCCGTCGTTGGGCCGCCGTAGGGCGGTGCTCCGCCGTCATCTCCCCCTCGCCTGCGCAGCAGGAAGAAGGCGACGATTCCGAGCAGAACCAGGATGATCAGTCCGATGATGATCCCGCCGATGCCAATTCCGCCTCCGCCCGGGTCCTCCGGCGTCGCAGTCGGTTCGACAACGACCGGCGTATTTGTCGGCGGCACCGATGTTGCGGTGGGCTCCGGCGGCGGTGGTGTTGCCGTCGGCTCCGGTTCCGGTGTTGGTGTATTCGTGGGTATCGGCCGTGGTGTCGCAGTTGGCCGTGGTGTTGCTGTGGCCTCCGGTCGCGGTGTGGCCGTGGGGAATGGTGTGGGCGTGGGCACCGGCGTTAACGTGGGCTCAGTGGGCACTCCGGACACGCGCACCGTGAACATTTGGGTGGCCGTATTGCCGTTACTGTCTGTGGCCGTGACAGTCACATCGGTGCGGCCCTCGGCCAGCCCGACCAGCCTTACGTTCGAGCCCTGGATAGTGGCCCGTACGATGCCTGGGCGATCAACACTTACCGAATCAATTTCGCCTTCCACAGGGACTAACCTGGTTTGATCCACCGCAAGATTTATGGTTGTCTGGGCAGCCACGGGGGAGGGGGTGCCAGTGGCCTGAAGCATCAAGAATGAGGGAATGATAGCTGCGATGGCGAGGGGGAGGTATCTGGGGGGCGGGGG
>JAPOOK010000050.1 GCA_026713485.1 Chloroflexota bacterium
CCCGCCTCTTCGCTTCCCCGCAGCTGCTGTCCCATCACGTACTTGCGGATCCACAGCGGCTGCGTTCGGTCGTAGAGCGCCTTTGTCTGAGCCGGCACACCGCGAAACGTTACAGGGAATGCGATATAGATTAGATCGACGGCCCGGAGCTTGGCGTAAAGACCCTGCATGTCATCCAGCACGGTGCAAACGCCAGTGAGCATACAGTCTTCGGACTGCGGGCAGATGCAGGGGTTGATGGAAAGATCGAGGAGGCTGATGAGTTCCGTGTCCGCGCCGGCGTCGCGCGCACCAGCAAGCGCCCGCTCCAATAGCGTCTCGCTGTTGCCGCCGCGCCGCGTCCCACCCGCGATTCCAAGTACTGAAATAGTCACGTAGAGATTATAGGCGTGCCAGTCCGTGAGGTACGATGGAACCTGGGGCCGCCGAGAAAAGGAAAGGGGCAGTAATGACCACGGCTACGATGACATTCCGGCAGCGGCTGAGTGAGGCGAGCGAGCGCAACAGCTCCCTGCTCTGCGTCGGTCTTGACCCTGATCCTGCCGAGATGAACGGCCGCGACATTGCGGACTTCTGCATCGCAATCATCGACGCCACAATCGATCTCGTTTCTGCCTACAAGCCGAATCTCTCATTTTATGAAGCGCACGGCTCGGCAGGATACGCAGCGCTTGAGAGAATCGTCGACCATGTCAACGGGCGCGTGCCTGTGCTCGGCGACGCCAAGCGCAACGACATCGGCAACTCCGCTCGCTTCTACGCCAAGGGCCTCTTCGAGACGATGGGCTTCGACGCCATCACCGTCAATCCATTCCTCGGGCGGGATAGCCTCCAACCGTTCCTCGATTATGAGGACAAGGGAGTGTTCATCTTGTGCCGCACCTCCAACCCCGGCGGCGCCGACATTCAGGGCCTCAACGCAGCGTTTGACGGCGTTCCAATGCCCCTCTATGAAGCCGTCGCCCACCTTAGCAACTCGTGGGACACGAACGGCAACATTGGCCTCGTGACGGGCGCGACGTACCCTTCCGAAGCTCAAAGGATCCGTGAGATTTGCCCCGACACGCCTTTCCTCGTTCCCGGCGTCGGCACACAGGGTGGCGAGCTTGAGTCGGCCCTGTCGGCAACACTTGATGCAGAAGGCGGCGGTGTATTGGTCAATTCGTCCCGGGGAATCCTGTATGCATCCAACGGCCCGGACTTTGCGGATGCCGCCCGCGCCGCCGTGGAGAGTCTTCGCACACAGATAGAGAACGCTCGCTCGTCCGCCTAACGTCGTCCCGTCAAGCCGCTCCCACCAGCGAAAGCACAACCGTCACGGAGACGAGGCTACCAAGCGTCCCTGCCACCACGATCCCGCTCGCAAGCTCCGGCCTGCCCTTGTACTGGGTCGCCAGGATGATGGTCAGCACCGCCGTCGGCATGCCGGCAACGACAATGAGAACCTTGGCAGTCAGATCGTCGAATTGCAGCAACTGAACGAGTCCATAGGCAACCAGGGACGATAGCACCAGCCGAATCACGACAACGCCCGCTATTGCCCGCGCCCCCGCCATCTCACGCGTTGACGCAAGCTGGATTCCGAGCACGATCAGCATGGCCGGAATCGCCGCGTCGCCCATGATCTGCGCGGGCTGCTGGATATAGTCCGGCAGGTCGATGGCCAACATGCTGACGGAGAGACCGCCGACGGCGGCGTAGCTTGTAGGCAGCTTGGCCACGGAGATGAGGGAGCCGACCAGGTTCGACTGCGCCCGGGAGGCGATGAACGCCCCCACTGTCCACGCGAGGATTGCCTGCGTCACGAAGAATACGACGGCTATTGCCAGACCCTCGTCGCCGAACGCGAACAGCGCCACCGGCAGGCCGTAGTTGCCCGCGTTCATGAACAACGCCGCAATCACGAACGTCGTCTGGGCATCCTTGGGCACCCTCATCGCGCGGGCGACCAGGCTGGCAATGATGTAGAGGGACGAAAGCAGCAGCAGGCTGAACGCGGCGATGCGGGCCAGGTCCTCAAGCGCAACCTGTGTGGTGGCAAGGCCGTTGAAGACGAGCGCCGGGCTGAAGATAAAGAGGATTGCCTGACTCAGAGGCTCCGGTGAGATTGGCCTGAACCGGTGAACAAGCGCGCCGACCGCCGCCATCAGGAAGACGGGGAAGACGACGCTTATGAATATATTCAGGAAGTCCATTCAGCGTTGAGGCGGTCCAGGAGGTCCGGCAACTCCTCCAGTGAGCTGATCACGCGGGCATCCTTGTAGCCTTCGAATACGCCGTCCCTATCCAGAAGAATGGGTAAAATACCACCCCCCGCCGGGCCCTGCACGTCCGCAAGCGGCTGATCGCCCACATGGACAACCTCATCGGCGCCCGCCCCTGCCCGCTTCAGCGCCTCCTCAAATATCGGAGCGTTGGGCTTGGCAACACCGATCTCCTCTGACGTAACCGCAAAGGACATGTACTCAGCGATGCCGAGATCGAGCAGCGTCTGGGCAAGCCCTCCTTCAAAATTGGTGATGACACCAATGGAGTAACCCTTCTCGCGGAGTGCCTGCAGCGACGGCACGACATCCGGGAACATCGCGAAGCCCTGCCGAGCCTCCCACACCCGTTCAAAGATGCGGCTCGCCAATTCAAGGTCCACCGTCACTCCGGCGCCGGCGAGCAGCAGCATCTCATACCGCCCCCACAACTCCCTTACGTCCTCAGGCGTGCGGCGGCTCAGGGGGAGTTTTCCGTTCTCCTCGGAGAGAAACTGGTCGGCGGCGGGGTAAGCGCGGAGGACAGCGTTTGTGTCCAATGTGATGCCGAATTCGGCGCAGGAAGCGGCTTGAATCTGCTCGCGTCGCGGCTCGAACCTGACGATGGTGTTGTAGAAATCCAGAGAGATTGCCCGAATGCGCGCCATAGCAATTCTCATCCTAACATCGGCGAGTTCCGCCCTACGCGGGCGCGGCCATGAGATTTGGGGTCTCTACCCTTGACCCAAGACCCCTCAGAACGTAGCATGACCCAATCCGATGGCAGCGCGGGACAACAAAATCCGGTCTTTCACCCATCGACAAAATGGGATTAGGGTAGCTTGACTCCTGAATCGACCGAGGCTCAAGGGGGTTTCTGCAGATGAATTCCAGCCTGATCAGCAAGATCGAGAAGGCGCGGAAGTACGCCGAGGAACGGGACGACCGAATTAGGTTCGAGTCGTTTCGCGTCCGAATTTCCGGCGACAACAGCGAGCACGTCGTTGAACTCACGGACGGCGTCTTTACGTGCGACTGCGACTTCTTCGAGGGCTGGAGCTCCTGCAGTCATGTGATGGCGATTGAGCGCGTCCTGGGCGGAACCATCCCGGAGCCGCCCGTCCCCGAGCACCGATAGCCCGCCACCACTCCGTCACTCCCGCGATTGCGGGGATCCAGGATTCCCTCTTAGCCTGCCTCAAACAGCGGCCTTAGCCGCGCGTATGTTTGGTCAAGGCTCTCCGGGACCAATTTCGTTTCGCCAACAACAGCCATGAAATTCGTGTCGCCGCCCCAGCGTGGCACGACATGTAGATGCAGATGCCCCGGCACGCCCGCGCCCGCCAAACGGCCGATGTTCATACCGACGTTGAACCCGTCCGGACCGTACTCCCCCTTGATGATTCCGACGCTCCGCTGAGCGAGCGCCCACATTTCCGCGCCCGTCTCCGCAGGCAACTCCTCCAATGCGCCGATGTGCTCGTACGGCGCGATCATCAGGTGGCCGGTGTTATACGGATAGAGATTCAGGATGATAAACGAGCGCTCGGCGCGGTGGAGGATGTACAGTTCATCGTCCTTGTCGAGAGTTGGATTCTCACAGAGAAAGCAGGCACGCGTGCCCTGTTCCCCGGTCTGACCTGTCACGAATTCCGCCCTCCACGGGGTAAACAGTCGCTCCATGCCACCACTGCCCTACGGCGCGAGGAATTGGACCGTTGGTGGCGGCGCATCGAGCTGCTCAAGGAATCCCTCAACCGTTGTGACAGGCAGCATGCAGATGAAATTCTCACAGACGTAGGCCGTCGCCTTGTCGTTGATCATGGAGCGGCCGTCCAGCACGGGCAGATCGCCCCACTCAAACGCCTCATCCGGCGTGGCGGCAACCACAATCTTGTTCGGCATGAACCGCGTATACAGAGCGTCCAGCAGCTCGCTCATGTCGTCCGCCGCCCTATCGCCGATGAGCGCGATCTCCTTCGTGGAGCCGATGGCGAAATCGAGCGCGGCGAGCCAATGGCCGACCGCCGTGGGGTAGCGCGACAGATACATGTGGACGCTGCGGAGCGCCCGTTCTGCAATGTCATGGTAGTTGCCGTTACCGGTGAGGGCATGAAGGCGCAGCAGGAGTTCCGCTGCCGCCGCGCCGCCGGACGGGGTCGCGTTGTCCAACACCGTGCGCGGACGGACAACGAGCGCCTCGGCATCACTGCCGATGTCGTAGAAGAGTGATGCCGAGTCGTCCCAGAACAGCTCAACGATGCTGTCCGCCAGCGAGACCGCTTCATCAAGCCAGCGCCTATCAAAGGTGATCTCAAAGAGCGAGAGCAGGCCGTTGGCGAGGTTGGCGTGGTCTTCAAGATAGGCAGAGATGCGCGCCTCGCCATCCTTGTACGTTCGCAGCAGGCGTCCCTCCGGCGTCCGCATCGAGTCAACCAGGAACCCTGCCTGCCTCTCGGCGGCAACACGATAGTCCTCCCTGCCGAGCGCCCCTGCCGTCTCGGCGATCGCCCGCAGCATCAGACCGTTCCACCCGGTCAGAACCTTCTCGTCACGGAACGGTCGCACCCTGCCCTCTCTCGCCTCAAGCAAGGTCTGCCGCGAGTGGGAGAGAGACGCCCTCACGTCCTCAACGGACAGGTTGTGTCGTGCGGCCAGATCATCGTCGGACGCGACGCGGCTAAGGACGGAGGAAGCACCGTCTTCAAAGTTGCCGGACTCGGTCACGCCGTACGCGTCGCAGAATAGGGCCGCGGCAGGCTCATCGCCCAGTGCCGCGCTGATCTCAGCGGGCGTCCACACGTAGAACTTGCCCTCCTCGCCCTCGCTGTCCGCGTCCAGCGTGGAGTAGAACCCGCCCTCGGGCGACACCATCTCCCTCAACAGGAAATCGATAGTCTCCTCGACGACAAGCCGAAAGTCGTCCCGCTTGGTGAGCTGCCACGCGTGAAGATAGACGCCGACAAGCAAGGCATTGTCGTACAGCATCTTTTCAAAGTGCGGCACCAGCCATTGCGCGTCCGTGCTGTAGCGGTGAAACCCGCCGCCAAGTTGGTCATACAGCCCGCCCGCCGCCATGTGCTCCAGCGTGGTCTCAAGGATCGCGCGGGCGTTGGCATCGTCATCGTTGGCGGAGATATAACGCATCAGGAACTCGAGCAGCATGGGCTGCGGGAATTTGGGCGCGGCCATGAACCCGCCGTTCGCCGCGTCGAACGAGCCGCTGAGCCGCGCAAACGCCTCTCCGAACAGGTCCTTTGACAGCAGCGAGTCCTGCCCGCTTGAGGCGACGGTGGCACGGCGGAGGTGGTCGACGATGTTCTGCCCTGCCTCCTTGATCTCCGCCTTCCGCGCGCCGTATGCCTCCAGCACGGTCGTCAGGACGCGTGGGAAGCCGGGCATCCCCGGGCGGTCCTCCGGTGGATAGTACGTGCCGCCAAAGAACGGTGAGCCGTCCGGCGTCAGGAACACGCTCAACGGCCAGCCTCCGTGACCGGACAGCGCCTGCACGGCGTCCATATACACGGAGTCGATATCAGGGCGCTCCTCCCTGTCCACTTTGATTGATACGAAATTGTCATTCAGAAGCTTGGCCGTGTCATCGTTTTCAAACGACTCCCGTTCCATGACATGGCACCAGTGGCAGGATGAGTAGCCGATGCTGAGGAAGATGGGAACGTCGCGTTCCTGCGCCGCCGCCAGCGCATCCTGCCCCCACGGATACCAGTCCACGGGGTTGTGCGCGTGCTGCTGTAGATACGGGCTTGTCTCATTGATCAGGCGATTTGGCACCCTGTGTCTCCCCGTTTCCCTGCGGACGCACGCGAGCGCCCACTATTCCCTGTTGCCGCCAGGAATGACGGCGTTCGCCTACTCGTTCTCTCCCTGGGACCACTGCCACAGGGGCGGCTTGATGCGCTCAAGAACGAGAATGCCCTTGCGCGTATCGCTTGCCAGGCGTGCCGGATCGCTCTTGGAGACACGCCGCTTGAACAGCCAGTACGTGAACGTCTTGAATTCGTCCAATGAGGTCCGGACGGGGCCATTGCCTTTGCGGCCTGTCGCGAGGCGGAACTCCGTGCGGAGATCTGCGGTCGGCGCGCCATAGAGCCGTGTCATGGCCTCGTCCTCGATATACCCTTCTCGTGATCCGAGATTCTGCTGCGCCTTTGCGACCTCCTCAATGATGGCCTGCTGCAACGCCTCTTCCACCACGATTCCGTACATGAAGTTCAGGTGGGCGGCGTGCTTGCCGTGGCCGATGCAGCGGCGAAAGAGTTCGGCGTTTATATGGACGGGCGCCTTGCCCTCGAACAGCAGCCTTGTCGCCTCTTGCTCGGTTATCACGTCGCCCGCCGTTTGAATGAGCCGCTCGGCAAGCAGCAGCCAGTCAAATGCCTCTCCGGCTATGACATAGGTGTATGTGCGACCCTTCAGTTCTTCGCTCGGCGCGCTCCATTCGGAGACGGCATTGAGCAGGGCCAGAAACCAGTTCTCACCGCCGCGCACGTCCTCGACGAACGAGTCGACGATCTCCTGCGCGGGACGATGATCCTCCGTCTCGTTGAGATGCGGGGCCTCAACGTCCACGACCGTCTGCGCGGAGGTTCGCGACTGCGGAGTCATAGCGACTCAGCCGTCGGGATCGTCGGTGTTCCCGGAAGACGGCGCATCAGGCGGCGACTCCGTGACATCTCTTGTACTTGAGGCCGCTGCCGCAGTAGCAGGGATCATTGCGCCTAATCTTGGGAGTGGCGCGTCGAACCGGGCCTCGCGCAGCCTGCGCATCAGGGGCCTGCCCGCTCGCGTCGCGCTGTTGAGACGCCATCGGGCTTTCCGCCATTGCACCACGTGCCGCTACACCGCCATTTGCCGCGACGCCGTTCTGTGCGGTAAGGGTTGTTGGCCGTACCGGCTGAGCCGTCACATCAAGATTGAGCACGGTGCGGACAACCCCGTTGCGAAGGCGGTCCATTAACTCCTGGAACATGCCATGGCTTTCCTGCCGATACATGACCAGCGGATTGCGCTGCCCGTATGCCTGCAGTCCGGCACTCAGGCGCATCTGCTCCATAGCAGTCAGGTGCTGAACCCAGAGGTTGTCGAGCGTCTGCAGCAGAACGAGGCTCTCCAGTTCCCGCAGCCGGTCCGCGCCAAACCTCTCTTCGATTTCCTCATAGATGGCCAGCGTGTATTCAATCAACTCGTCCGTGATCTCGCTTCGTGTCAGATCAAGGATCTGCCCAGCCTCGAGCCATTCGGGAGTGGGGAAGGCGGCGCGGGCCGCTGTGACGAATCCCTCTACATCCCAGTTGGCCGGGTCGCGGTCTTCCAGGTGCGAGTCAACGATGAAAGCGCACTCGTCCGCAATCATCTGCCGGATGTTTTCACGCAAGTCTTCTGATTGCAGAACCTTGGCGCGCTCTGAATAGACTATGGAGCGCTGGCGGTTGATAACGTCGTCATATTCGACCAGGTGCTTGCGCACTTCAAAGTTGTTTCCCTCAACACGCACCTGTGCGTTCTCAAAGGCCCGCGAGACCATACGGTTCTCGACGGCATCGTCATCCTTCAAGCCCGACCAGGACATGATCGACTTGACCCGGTCTCCGCCGAACCGCTTAATAATCTCGTCTTCTAGAGATACATAGAATTGCGACGCGCCGGGATCGCCCTGCCGCCCTGCCCGGCCACGGAGCTGATTGTCGATGCGCCGCGCCTCGTGCCGTTCGGTGCCAAGGATGAACAGGCCGCCCAGGTTGAGCACTTCATCATGCTCCCGCTGCCATTCGTCAGGGTCACGCCCCTCGGGGTTGCCGCCGAGAATGATGTCCGTGCCACGACCAGCCATGTTGGTGGATACGGTTATCGCGCCAAGGCGGCCGGCCTGCGCAATGATCTGCGCCTCGCGGTCATGCTGCTTGGCATTCAGGACCTCGTGCTCCAGTCCCTCGCTGCGAAGGAGAGCGCTGAGACGCTCCGACGTTTCGATGGACGCCGTACCCACAAGCACGGGCCTACCCTCGTCATGCAGTTCCCTGAGTGTGCGGACGATGGCCTTGAACTTGCCATCCTCGTTCAGATAGATGAGGTCGGGACTATCCTCACGGACGGAGGGCATGTTGGTAGGAATGGGCAGCGGATCAAGGCTGTAGATCTTGAGGAACTCTTCCGCCTCCGTTGAAGCCGTCCCCGTCATACCTGAGAGGCGCTCGTACATACGGAAGTAATTCTGGAGCGTAACGGTGGCAAGGGTCATAGACTCCCGCCGGATGGCCACATTCTCCTTCGCCTCAATGGCCTGGTGGAGACCTTCGGAGTAGCGGCGGCCCGGCATCAGACGGCCAGTGAACTCATCCACAATGACCACCTGATCGTCACCGTCAACGACGTATTCCTTGTCCCGGTGGTAGACAAACTCAGCCTTGAGCGCGTTCTCAAGGAAATGGACTGCCGTATAGTGCTCCGGCGCGTAAAGATTGTCGATGTTCAGAGAGCGCTCAACCTTGGTGATCCCTTCCTCAGTAAGCGAGACTGCCCGCGTCTTGGGGTCGATGGAGAAGTCAGCCTCTTCAGTCAGGCGGCGTGCAAGCTGGGCGAATTGGCCATAGCTTTGCGTCGGCGTCTGTCCTGGACCGCTGATGATCAACGGTGTCCGCGCTTCATCGATGAGGATGTAGTCGACCTCGTCCACGATCGCGTAGACCAACTCACGCTGCACGCGCTGCTCCGCGGTAAGTGCAAGGTTGTCACGCAGGTAATCGAATCCGAACTCGGAGTTGGTTCCGTACGTGATGTCCGCTTCATACGCCTCTCGCCGGTGGACGGGGCGCATAACATCCTCCGACTCCTCGTTGTCGGGGTCATACAGCAGGGATTCGTCGTGCTGCAGGCAAGAGACGGATACACCGAGAGCGTGATAGACAGCGCCCATCCATGAGGAGTCGCGCCGGGCCAGATAGTCATTCACGGTGATGACGTGGACGCCTCTGCCCGTCAGCGCGTTGAGATACACCGGCAGCGTCGCGACGAGTGTCTTTCCCTCGCCTGTCCGCATCTCGGCAATGCGCCCCTGGTGCAGTGTGATGCCGCCGATGATCTGCACATCAAAGTGCCGCATTCCGAGCACGCGCTTTGACGCCTCTCGCACGACGGCGAACGCTTCAGGCAGAAGATCATCAAGGGTGTCCTCGTCGGACAGACGCTCGCGGAACTGGGCAGTCATCCCCTTGAGTTCATCGTCGCTGAGCCGCGCGAATTGACCTTCCAGATCGTTGACTTCATCCACGGCCGGACGCATGCGCTTCACGGCGCGGTCGCTGCCGTCACCGAGTATCTTGCGGAGCTTGCTTATCACGCCTTGCGCCCTCCGCCAATGACCGTTCCAAGCACATACGTCATCACACCCAGGCCGATGCGGTTGCGGTGGAGATAGGCAGCGCGGGGGTCCGTGTCAAACCACTCCGGCAACTCAACCGTGCGCGGCATGGGATGCAGCACGATGGCGTTCGGATTCAAATCCTGTTGTGTCTTTTCAGTCATGATGATTGGCCTGTTTGCCGAGCCGCGCTCGGCCTGGACTCGCGTCATGTATAAGACGTCGGTCTCTTTAAGGATACCGCTATTCAGAAACTCGGTCTCTATCAGCTTCGGAGCGCTCATTCTGACGGCTGATGAGCCCAGGTCTGACGACAGGCGCAGACCCGGATCTGAGACAACGGTGATGCTGTTGCCGAAGAGGGAAAGGGCCATGATGAGGCTGTGAATGGTGCGCCCGTGCAGCGCATCCCCCGTCATCGTGACTTTTAGGCCGCTCAGCCTGCCGAATCTCTGGTAGATCATGGAGAGGTCGATGAGCGTCTGGACGGGATGCTCCCCCGCCCCGTTGCCGGCGTTAATCACCGGGCAGGCGCTCGCCGCCATCGCGACGGTCATGGATTCCGTGTCAGGGTGGCGGAGAATCAGCGCCGCTATCCCGTAATCCGCCAGCACACGAATCGTGTCCGTCAGGCTCTCGCCCTTGTTGACCGAACTTGCGCTGACATCTAGTGGGATGACATCCAGCCCCAATGCGCGGGCGGCGAACTGGAAACCAAGACGCGTCCGCGTGCTCGCTTCATAGAACGCCGTCGCGACGGCGCGCCCGTCTCGCACCGTGGGCGCAACACCATCTGGCAATGGTCTTTCGGCGAGTTCCTTGACGGCCAGCAATAGGGCCTCGGCGGACATGCCCTGCAGGGTGATAAACGACTTTCCTTCGGCTAACACCCGGCCGCCTCCCTGCCCCGCGGCGGTGCGCCGAGCTAGTGCTGCGGCGCGCGTCACGCCGTCGCTATTGCTCGAACATCTCTCCGACAGATCGGTTGTAATGGATGCGCTTGATGGCCTCGCCCAGCAGTGGCGCGACGGACACGACCCTGATGTTCATGCCGTCTGTGTTTTTGTCGTCGATGGGCAACGTGTCTGACACCACGAGCTGATCGATGGGACTTCCATTCAGGCTGCCCCCGCTTGGCGCGGATAGCACGGGGTGTGTCACCGCGGCAGACACGCTAATCGCGCCATGCTCCAGGAGAGTTTCCGCCGCCGCCACGAGAGAGCCGCCTGTGTTGACCTCGTCATCAACGATGATCGCCTTGCGGCCTTTCACATCGCCGATAACGGTGACGCTCTCCGAGCGATCACTGTTGCCGAATCGGCGCTTCTCGATGATGGCCAGCGGCTCTCCCCATCGTTCCGCCACATCACGTGCGCGCTTTGTGCTGCCCACGTCGGGAGCGACAACCACGCCCGCGGAATCAGTATCAAGGAAATAGTCTGCAATCAGCGGAATCGCCGTGAGTTCATCAACGGGGACATTGAAGAATCCCTGGATCTGTCCGGCGTGCAGGTCAATGGTGAGGACGCGCTCAGCCCCTGCCACCTGGATGAGGTCTGCGATCAGTCGTCCCGTAATAGGAACGCGTGGTTGGTCTTTCTTGTCCGTGCGGCCATAGGCGTAGTACGGGATGACAGCCGTGATGCGGCCTGCTGAGGCCCGCTTGGCCGCGTCAATCATGATCAGGAGCTCCATAATGCTCTGGTTTACGGGGCTCGAAAACGGCTGGAGGAGAAAGACGTCTCGCCCGCGGATGTTCTCACGGAACCGTACAAAGATGTTCTCGTTGGAGAATTGAAAAACCTCGACCGCGCCGGGCTCGATATCGAGGTATTGGCAGACATCAGTCGCAAGGGCTTGGTGGGCGTTACCGGAAAAGATCCGCAAGTCAGAATTCTGGTACACCCCGCCCCCTCGCTTACCCCGTTCCGAAGTGCCTACCGCAGTCTCAGTATAGCATCAGCACGGCCGGAATCTGGACCGCATCCACCGCGTCGGCACGGGTAATCTGCCCTACCGCAGCTTATGGAAAGATACCCTGTGCCATACTTATTGAGTCGCATACAGTTCTAACATCTGGAGTGAAAATGGGCGCAACCGCAGTCATCGGAGCGCAGTGGGGAGACGAGGGTAAGGGCAAGGTCATCGATCTGCTCGCGGAGCAGGCCGACTACGTTGTGCGGTTCTCCGGCGGCAACAACGCCGGCCATACCGTCATCAATCATCTGGGCGAGTTCCGGCTCCACCTCGTCCCCGCAGGCATTTTCAACTCCCAGACCACGTGCATCATTGGTAACGGCGTCGCCATCGACCCTGACGTCTTGCTTGGGGAGATAGACCAGCTGGAAGCGGCCAATATCGATACGTCGCGCCTGCTGATTAGCGACCGCGCCCACATCGTCTTTCCGTATCACAAGCTTCTGGATGAACTGGAAGAAGGACGCCTGGACGCAAACGCAATCGGCACGACAAGGCGCGGCATCGGACCTGCCTTCACGGACAAAACTGCCCGGCGTGGTCTCCGCATGGGAGATCTCCTCGACCGCGAGGGGCTGCGTGCCAAGCTGGAAATCGCCATGGAGTATGTGAACCTGGTCTTGCAGGGCGTGTACGGCCACCCGGCAATCGCCGTTGAAGAAATCTATGAGCAGTGCCGGCACTGGGCGGAGAGGCTGAGCGGCGTTATCCAGCAGACGGAACTGATAATCAACCGCGCCTTGCTGGAACAGCGTGAAGTGCTGCTGGAGGGAGCGCAGGGCACACTCCTTGATCTTGATTTTGGGACGTACCCCTACGTCACGTCCTCCCATCCCGGCGCGAGCAGCGCCTACCAGGGCGCCGGTATCGGGCCAATCCGAATCGACCACATCGTGGGGGTTTTCAAGGTGTACTGCACCCGCGTTGGCGGCGGCCCCTTCCCCACTGAACTCAACGATGAACACGGAGAACATATCCGGGAAGTTGCGCACGAATACGGTGTCACGACGGGACGCGCCCGCCGTATCGGCTGGGTCGATGCACCGATGGCGCGCCTGTCCAATCTGGTCAACGGCTATTCATCGGTCATCTTGACCCGCCTCGACGTCCTGGATCAGGTGGAGAGAATCAGGATCTGCACCGGCTACCGGCTTGGCGGACAAACACTCGATTTTCCCCCAAGCTCCTCAGCCGATCTGGCCGAATGTGTCCCGATCTATGAGGAACTGCCGGGCTGGATGGAGCCAACCAGCGAATTTCGGCACGTGCAGGACTTGCCCAAAAACGCCCGCGCCTACATTGATCGGCTTGAAGAGCACATCCAGGCGCAGGTCAGCATGTTGTCCATCGGACCCCGCCGCGACGAGAACATCATCGTCCGGCCGGCGCTGTAGTTCCCGCCTCTAAAGCGGCAAATCTATGTTGTATTGAGAGAGCGTGTCCTCGATGTTGGCGCGGGTGGCATCGTCCGCCTCAGTTAGCGGCAGACGTGGCGCGCCAACGTCCATGCCAATGGTGTTGAGCATATGCTTCACCGGGATTGGATTGGCCACGACAAACAGCGCGTCGATGAGGGGCAGAAGGCCCCGGTGGATGGAGGCCGATTCCTCGCGCGCGCCGTCAAGGAACGCGTAAATCTTCCTGGAAATCTGCCTGCCGACAACGTGCGCAGCCACACTGACAACGCCGTATCCGCCAACCGCCAGCACCGGCAAGGTATCCGCGTCATTCCCTGACCACACGGTGAAACCGTCGCTCGCAGTCTCGATAATCTTCGCGATCTGCCCGAGGTCTGCGCTCGCCTCTTTGACACCGGCTATGTTGTCAACGTGGCTGAGGCGCGCAGTGGTGGCGGCAGTCATGTTCAAGGAGGTACGGCTCGGCACGTTGTACAAGATGCCGGGGATGCTCACAGACTCCGCGATGGCGACAAAATGCCGGTACAGAGAGTCCTGCGGCGGCTTGTTGTAGTACGGCACGGTCATCAGGATGCCGTGCGCCCCGAGTTTCTCGGCCTCCTGTGAAAGCTCAATGCTCTCCGCAGTGTTGTATGTGGTGGTACCGGCGATTATGTGCGCGCCGTTGCGGTTCGCTACCTCAAGCGTCGTCTCATAGAGGCGCAGTTTTTCTTCGGTGGTTAATGTCGGCCCCTCACCTGTCGTGCCCGTGACGACAAGTCCTTCCGTGCCGGAGTCGATGAGGGCCTGCGCCAGCTTCGCCGCCTGTTCGTAGTTGACGTTCCCGTCGCTATCGAATGGCGTAACCATTGCCGTGAGCACCCGTCCAAAGGGCGCGCCATTGCGGTCTCTCATCGTCTACTCCCCCACACGTCGGGCTGCCGTTTCCCCGGGTCGATAAACGGATTGTAGTACGTTTCGAGCTAGTAGGTGCGGCCTGCGGGTCGGGGGCCGAAGATGGCCGTTCCGAGCCTCACGACCGTCGCGCCCTCCTGGATGGCCACGTGGAAATCGTTGGTCATGCCCATGGAGAGTTCAGTCAGTTCTGCAGACGATACTGTGTCATTGAGAGCATCCCGGATTTCGCGCAGGCGGCGGAAACCGGGTCGGGACGCCTCGGCGTCCTCCGACATCGGGCCCACCGTCATCAGGCCAATCACGTTCAGATTCGGCAGCTCGATGATGCGCTGCGCGTCCTCCATGAACTGACCGAGCCTTTCATCGTCCGCCTCAAGCTCCAACTTGAAACCGCCGCGATCCGGGTTGTCGGTGAAGTCGATTTCAATGAGCGCATCAACTGAACCCGCGTCCATCTGCGCCGCCCGCCTGCTGATTGTCTCGGCAAGCCGCAGCGAGTCAACGGTGTCGATGGCCTGAAATACGTCCAGCGCCTGCCGTGCCTTATTGCGTTGCAGGTGGCCGATCATGTGCCATGTCGGCGGGGTGATGCCCTGCTCTTTCGCCAGGGCGTTTGCCTCTGTGATCTTGGGGCCGGCCTCCTGCACCCAGTTCTCACCGAAATGGGTCAGGCCGTGCCGAATGGCGGCAATCACGCGCTCGGGCTCGACACCCTTTGTCGCGCCGTGCAGATGGACGGACTGCGGGTCGCGTCCGGCCTCACTCGCAATCGCGGCCATGCGCTGCTGCAGCCGTGCGATGTTGTCGCCAATGGCTGCGGCGCGCTCCTCGATGGATGGGGCTTCGTGCGTCTGCATCGCGTCACCTTCCGGCGGCGACGGGCGCGTTCTTTGCCAGCAACTCCGCAATCTGAATCGTATTCGTCGCCGCTCCCTTTCGGATGTTGTCTGAAACCACCCACATGGAAAGACCATTGTCCAACGCGGTGTCGCGGCGGATACGTCCGACAAACACCTCGTCCCTGCCCTGCGCGTCAATGGCCATCGGATAGGCGCTGTTGGCGGGATCATCGGTCACGATGACGCCCGGCGCGGCTGACAGGATGTCCCGCGCGTCTGAGGGCGAGATGGGGTTCATGAACTCCACGTGGACGGCCTCGGAATGCGCGAACGCGGCGGGAATGCGGACGCAGGTGGCGGAGACGGCAATCTCCGGCGCGTGCATGATCTTCTGCGTCTCACGCACCATCTTGATCTCTTCCTTCGTGTAGTCGTCCTCTTCAAAGACATCGATCTGGGGAATGGCGTTGAATGCGATGCGATGCGGGAAGGCGCTCGGCTGAGCCTCTTCCCCGTTCAACACGCCACGCGACTGCTCCAACATCTCCTCAAGCGCCAGCCGTCCCGCGCCGGACGCGGACTGATACGTGTCCACAATAATGCGCTTGATCGGGTTCTCACGGTGTAGCGGCCATAGAGCGACAACCATCTGGATGGTCGAACAGTTGGGGTTGGCGATGATGCCGTTGTGATTCAGGGCGTCGTCAGGATTGACCTCCGGCACGACGAGCGGCGTGTTCGCGTCCATGCGCCACGCGGACGAATTATCGACAACAACCGCGCCCCGCTTTGCTGCCTCGGGCGCGAGCTGCTTGCTCGTGCCGCCGCCAGCCGAGAACAGCGCGATATCGATGTCCTCAAAGGCGTCCGGCGTCGCTTCGACAACCTCAAACTCATCGCCCATTGCCTTGAGGCGCTTGCCCGCGGATCGCGCGGAGGCCATGAGCGTCAGGGACGACATGGAAAAGTCGCGCTCCTCAAGAATGTTGATGAAGGTCTCGCCCACAAGGCCGGTCGCGCCAACAATCGCGACGTGCGGCCGATCACTGTTCGCCATCATTCCCCTTTCTGTTCCGGCCACAGCAACGCGCCGAGGCCGTATGTCAGTTGTCCGCGCCGGTTGCCCACCTCGCGAATCGCGAGCAGGACTCCCAGCATATAGCTTTCTCTATCTATTACATCATGGCGGAGCGTCAGCGTCTCGCCCGGCCCGCCAAGAAGCACCTGTTGATGCGCCATCAGGCCTGCCATCCGCACGGCGTGAATAGCGACGCCGCCGATTTCACCGCCACGGACATTTTCAAGGTTCTCGATCTGCGCGGCGGGATTGGCGAATTCTTCACCGTCCCTCGCCTCAAGCATCCCGCGCGCGGTGGCCATTGCGCTGCCGGACGGCGCGTCTGCCTTGCCCGCGTGGTGCATCTCGATGATCTCAGCATACGCAAAATGCCGCCCTGCCTCTTGCGCCAAGCGCTCCAGGACGACAGCGCCAAGGCTGAAGTTTGGGCCGACCATGACGCCGATATTGCTGTCGGCAGCAATATCTCGCAGCTCATGGAGGATCTCCGGCGTGAGGCCGCTAGTGCCCGTAACGAAGTCCGCCCCGCTCCGCGCCGCAGCCCTCGCGAGCGGAAGCACCGCGTCACGCGTCGAGAAATCCACGACAACATTCGGGCGCTCGCTGGCAAGCATCAGCTCAACGGTGTCATGCAGCCGCGCGTCTTCACCCGCTTCGGTTAATGCGATTGCAGTAGAGCGACTAGCCGTCGCGACTAGCCGCAAGTCATCAGCTCTGTCGACAGCATTCACCAACACGCGCCCCATTCGGCCGGTAGCGCCGTGGACGGCGACAGTGATGCCGGGTCGCGTTGCCATGACTCTGCCTACATGCGTCGGCGTGGAGGTCGATCGCCCTCAGGGCGGCGTGGGCGGTCACGGTCCCCGTCCGGCCTGCGCCGCGGCGGGCGGCCATTGCCCGACGATCGCGGCCCGCGATCGCGGTCACCGAAGGGGCGTCCGCCCCCGTCGCCGCCGCCCTGACGCTGGTCGAATGGCGCGCCGGTATTCACCTCAGCGCCTTCCGGCGGCGTTTCCGCGTCCGGCTCGATCAATGCGCGGCGGGACAGGCGGATGCGGCCCGTCGGGTCGATGTCCGTCACAAGAACCTGAACCTCATCGCCAACCTTGATAACGTCCTCAACACTGCCCACGCGATAGTGGGCCAGTTCAGAGATGTGCACCATGCCGTCCCGTCCCGGCGCGAGTTCAACAAACGCGCCGAAGTCGGTCGTGCGCACAACCTTGCCCTTGAACGACTCGCCAACCTCGATATCCTTGGTCAGCCGCTCAATCATGCCGATGGCCCTCTCCGCGATATCGCCGTCAGATGCGCCGACGAAAACCGTGCCGTCGTTCTCAACGTCCACGGTCGCGCCGGTTTCCTCAACGATGCTTCGGATGGTCTTGCCGCCAGGTCCGATAAGCGCACCGATGCGCTCCGGGTTGATCTGGATGCGTGTCATACGCGGAGCGAACGGGCTGAGATCCGTCCGGGTCTCGGCGATGGTCTCGCTCATGTGGGCGAGCAGCTCAAGCCGGGCTGTCTTCGCCTGGTCAAGCGCCTTCTCCAAAATCTCATCCGTGATGCCGGTGAGCTTGATATCCATCTGCAGGGCCGTCACGCCCTCCGCCGTGCCCGCCACCTTGAAGTCCATGTCACCGAGGTGATCCTCAAGACCCTGGATGTCGGTCAGGACAGCGTACGCGCCGGTCTTGTCCGTCACCAGCCCCATCGCGATTCCGGCCACCGGCGCCTTGATCGGCACTCCGGCGTCCATCAGCGAAAGGGTGCTGGAGCAGACGCTGGCCATTGAGGTGCTGCCGTTGGAACCGAGCACGTCAGAGACGAGCCGCAGTGTGTACGGGAACTCCATCTCGCCGGGTATGACGGGCAGCAACGCCCGCTCTGCCAGCGCGCCGTGGCCGATCTCGCGACGGCCGGGCGTGCCAACGCGGCGCGCCTCTCCCACCGAGTACGGCGGGAAGTTGTAGTGATGCAGATACCGCTTGGTTTCGACGGGCGTCAGCGAGTCAATTCGCTGGGCGTCAGCAAGTGGGCCAAGCGTCGTGACGTTGAGCACCTGCGTCTCACCCCGCTGGAACAGCGCGGAGCCGTGCGCTCGTGGCAGCACGCCTACCCGGCTCGTCAGAGGCCGGATCTCTGTATGCGTGCGGCCATCGGGGCGCTTGTCGTTAAGAATGCTTGCGCGGACAGCGTCCGTGAATGCCTCTTCAAAGACGTGCTCGATGTCAGACGCCTCATGGTCGCCTGACAGACTCTCAAGAGTTTCCTCAAGCAGTGCCTTGGTCGTCTCGTTGCGCTCATGCCTGCCAAGCCCGGCGGCGGCCTCAAGCAACCGTTCGCCAACCAGCGACTCAATAGCCTCGCGGAGAGCAGTGTTCTCTTCGGGCGCTTCGATTGTGACCTTTTCCTTGCCACAGAGCTTCTGCAGTTCTTCCTGCATCTCAATGACGATGCGGTTGGCCTCCTGCCCCGCCAGAAGCGCCTGGCGCAGCACGGATTCATCAACCTCATTCGCGCCCGCCTCAACCATGACAATGGCGTTCTGGGAACCGGCAACAACCAGATCAAGGCTACTGTCGTCACCGGTCGCATACGTTGGATTGATGACAATCTCGCCGTCGATGTAGCCAACGTGGCAGCCGCTGACGGGCCCTTCGAATGGCGCATGTGAAATGGTCAACGCCGCGGACGCGCCAATCACGCCGAGCGTATCGAGGGGGTACTCGCGATCCGATGAAAGCACGGTGAGGATGATCTGCACCTCATTCCGCAATCCCTTGGGGAACAGCGGGCGAATGGTGCGGTCGGTGATGCGCCCGGCCAGGATGGCCTCTCCACCCGGCCTGCCCTCCCGTCGGAAGAAGCTGCCGGGAATCTTGCCGATGGCGTAATGGCGCTCCTCCAGATCCACCGTGAGGGGGAGGAAATCAATGCCTTCTCGCGCCGTGGGCGCCATGACAGCGGTGGCGAGGATGATATTGTCGCCGTAGCGGACGGTAACCGCCCCGCTGGCCTGTTGGGCGAGTTCGCCCGTCTCGATGGTAAGGGTACGTCCTGCGAGCTCGCGCTCGACTTTATGAATCATGCCGTTCAACTCTCCTGCGCTTTCGCGCCGGAGGAAGACGGAGCCGTTTCGACTATCTGCGTAGGCCGAGTGACGCGATCAGGGACTGGTATCGTCCGACGTCTTTTCGGCGGAGGTAACGGAGTAGTCGGCGCCGCTGGCCGACGAGCATCAGCAGCCCTCTCCGTGTCGCATGGTCGTGGCGGTGGACTTGCAAATGCCCGGTCAGGTCTCTGATTCGTGTGCTCAGTACTGCGACCTGAACCTCAGTGGAACCGGTATCTGTAGGGTGCCCTCGATATTCTTCGATGATCTGGGTCTTGGTCTGCCGATCCAAACTGCCTCCGCCGTGGGCTGTCGCCGTTCCTCTGTTCTTTCTCTTCTCTGTTCTATCGGAGTATACCAGAACATACAGGCGCGGACAGGCGCGGGATTCCCATCACAACGCCAATTCCCGCCTGACTTCCGATTCATCCGCGTCATCCCCGGCAAGGGCCAGCAGAGCATCCTTGTACTGGACGTCCCGGACCGCGTTGGCCATCTTCGCGGCAAGGCGGCGAGACGACCAACCGTCTGCCATCACCTGGATCAATAGGGGGTGGAGCCGGCCTGATTCCCGCTTCTGCTCGTATTCGATATTCAGTCGGGACAGACCCTCGTCAACCGCCCTGCCCAACCGGACGAGGGCATCATCCGGCGCGGCGGCGTCACGGAGTTCCAGCTGCAAACTGTACCGATTGGCGGTCGGGTGGCCGAGGGCGCGGAAGTACTCTACGGCAACTCCGGTGGACGCCTGCGCCTCTCGCATCGCCTCGATGAGCTGCGAAACGTGCAGCTTCTCCCCCTCAAGGCTCAGCATGTCCCTGCCCTTGCGCAGGAACTCGATCTTCGGCGTCCGGTTGTGAAAGCCGTTGACGCGGACTACATCGTTGATGTCATAGCGGTAGAACCCACTCTGCGTCGTGACGATGATGTAATAGCTCTCACCATCTACGAGCTGGCCGGCAGTCAGGATGCGCGGGCTGGAAGAATCAATATCGTCCTCCGGTATGAACTCGTACACGTTGCCGGTGACCGCCAGGATGCCGCGCGAGCCTTCATCCTGGATGGGCAGCGTAAAGTTCGCCTCGCTCGCGAGAAACCCGGGGTCGCGGAATGCCATGCCGTCCGGGAACCATGGACTGAGACGCTCAACCGTTGCCCCGACGCTCCCGCCCTTCCAACACGCCACTAGCGCAAGGCGTGGCCAGTAATCGCGCGGCCTCAGCACTCCCTCACGGTCGAGAATCGACTCCAACTCTGCGGCGCGAGCCGTATTGGGAGGCAGAAGAGCTGTAAGCTCCGCGCGCAGATCAGGTTCTATGTCCGCATCGTCAGAGATGGTGCCATCGTGAACGTCACGGATAAGGCGCTGGGCGTGGGCATTGGCAGTGTCCATAAGGCGAAGGATTGTGGAGGGGTTGGGAGTGGCTAGCAGCGACAGTTGCTGTTCAATTGCGAACCGCATGATCGCGTAGTACTTGGCCTCGTAGTCCTTTACCCCAAAGACCGGATACGGAACGGCGTAGCGTCGACGCACCACCCACGCGGCATTGCGGTAGATGTATCCGGAAGCCGAGCCATACGGGATGCCGCCATCCGTGTAGCCCTCAATCGCCGGACTGACGATGATCAGTGCCTTGTGGTCAAGAGTTCCTGGGTGGTCAACGGTGCTGCGATACAGCCAGAGGCGGGACAGCGCGCCGACGAATTTGCTGGTGGCAGTTGTTACCGGAATCAGCTTGGGTTGGCCGGCTGTCCCGCTCGTCATCGCGAACAGGTACGGATCATCGCGCGTGAGGACGCCTCGCTCGCCCGCCATGATGCGGTTCACCCACGGACGCACAGTCTCATAATCGCCAATCTGAACGGAGTCCCGGAATTCTTCAAAGCCGCCGATCGACGCGAAACCATGTTCGCGCCCAAATGCCGTCTCTGCGTTGGCCTTTAGAATCTGCCGGAGCAGGCGCAGTTGTGTTGCATCCGGATCTTGCATGGCGCGGTTGAATGAACGCCAGGCGAAACTACCCTGCATGCTGAGAAGGCGGGAGACGAGGGACATGGGGGTTACCTTCCGATGCGTGTTACTGACTCCGCGTATTTTTCAAGGGTGTCTTCGCGAATAATCACACCAAGCCCCGGGCGTGGCAAGAGCTCTCCATGCCCTCCGTAACCAAACATGACCGGTTCAAATGCGATGTCCTCGCTCAATAGGTGCGTACCGAACGACCCTTCGAGATATTCGAGCGTTGGAACATGGGCGGCCAATGCGCGCCCCGCCGCCGAAAGCAACGACGTCTCGCCCACCTGCGCGCCTACCTGCACTCCGATACCCGCCTCCTCAGCCATCTGGGCAATGCGCGCCGATGCAATCAGCCCGCCGCACTTGGACACGCGGATGTTGAACACGTCACAAGCCTTGGCTGCTATAAGCGCCGCAGCGTTGTCCTCCGTCACGAGGGATTCGTCGGCAATAACACGGAGCCCCGTCTGCTCCCGAACCCGGCGCATCCCGTCAAGGTCTGCGGCGGTAACGGGCTGCTCCACGGCAACGATGTTGTAGGTCGTAAGCGCATTGAGAGCGGCAACGGCTGCATCGGCGGACCAGACACCGTTGGCATCCACGCGAATCTCAACGTCATCGCCCACCGCCTCCCGGACGGCCTGCAACCGGGCAGCGTCATCATCGATGCCGACCTTCACCTTTACAGACGTCATACCTGCTTGAGCCAAGCGCCGGGCCGTCTGCGCTGCGGCCGCGGGGTCTGAGTCATCGATGACGCCGGTGTACGTGACGTTGGCTCGGACAGGCGGCAGCCACGTCATGACGGACTGCCCCACCCGCTTGAATGCCCAATCAAGCAACGCGAGCTCCAACGCGCAGGCCGTGGCGTTCCACGCGACGATGCCGACGGACGTGGGCCGGTTCCGCTTCCACTCCGTGAGAAACTCGTCGATCTGTGGCACGGTGGCCGGGCCGGAATCGAGCGTTAGGTCAAGGGCTCGCTGCCCGAGATCATCTCGCAGTGCAGCAACGACAGCCTCAACATCCTCTCCGGTCACATAGGGCCGCGGCAGGGATTCGCCGTAGCCTGTGATGCCGTCTGCGCCCGTGACGCGCACAACAATCGCGTCGCTCTCCGCGCGGCTCATGGTGGAATGCGTAAATGCCTGCTGGAACGGGATACGGAGCGGCAGGACATCGATGGCCTGTATTGTGCCCGGCCCGGGGCTTACCGGCGTCTCGGAATCGGAAGGGAAGTAGCGATTCAACACCACATTCTCTGCAAAGGTCCGACGGGCAATCTGCTCAAACTCCTCCGGCCCGAACCGATAGTGAGACGCATAGCCCAGGATGGCCAGCTGCCCTTCTTCGGCATGGCGAATATCAACCTCGCCGTGCAGCGTGAACCACATCACCGCCTCCGCCGTGAGTCCGTAATGCTTGACCAACGACTCGGCCATTCCGTCACTGAAGCGAGAGAGGAAGTACTCAAAGGCGACGTTTTCAAGCAGCACGGCGAGGCCGAACTCGCGCGTCGTCGGATACGGAATTTCAGAAGAGATGAAGTCTCTGCGGGCCTCATCAGCCTCCGCGTGAACGCGAATCAGGCCCTGTTCCGAGTAGCCGAGTCCACGCGCAAGGTCCTCCACGAGTTCCGGGTGCGACTTCTCGCTCTCCTCAAAGCCCATCTCCTCCAGCAGGTTCTCTTTGATCGTCTCCATAACCTGAGGCGGTGCGATGGACGTGAGAAAAGCAAGGATCTGTACAGAGTTAAGATGCGTGACGAGAAAGCGGCGGAAGAACGCCTGCATCTCCTCGGAGGACATGGTGCCGTTCAACAGACTACGAAGGCGCGGATCGGCAAGGGCTTCCGCCGTCGTGTTCTCCATGAACCCGCGAATCGTAGTCTCTCCGGACGTCATTCAGTCCTCCCTCCCTCTCGCCAAGAGTGATGTACCACTATATGCAAACGCGACGAGCGGCGACGCACGGATGGACTCGCGCGCCGCCGCCGTAACCAAAGAGGGGTCGGCGGCCCGGGCAGACCGCCGACCCCTCTCCCTAGGGGAGGAGTCTTTGAAGTAGTGTTGCTAGCTCAGCGCCTCCACGATGGTCTCCACATTGGCGCGCACCATTGTGATAAACGTGTCCGCGCCGCTGCCCACCGCGCCGAGCGAACCGGAGTAGAGACTGTAGAATCCCGCTCCCGTCTCCTCGGCAACCGCACGCGCTACTCGCTCCGTAATGGTGGTCTCTCCGAAGACAGCCGCAACCCCCTCGTGCTCAATAGTCTCGATGAGATGGGCAAGCTGTTCCGCGGATGACTCAGTCTCCGTCGTTCCGCCCGGAATTACCGTCCCCACAACCTCGAAGCCGTACACCACTGCGAAGTAGCTAAGGCTGTCGTGCGATGTCACGAGGATGCGGTTTTCGACGGGGATTTCCGCCACCTGCTGCTCAGTCCAGGCGTGCAACTCTTCAAGCTGCGCCACGTAAGCAGTAGCGTTGGCAGTGTAGGTTTCCGCGCCGGCCGGATCCATGATGGCCAGGCGGGTGGCTATGTCAATGACGGCCTCCCTGACTCGATTCGGGTCGAACCAGAAGTGCGGATCCAGAGGGCCGTGGCCATGGCCCACTTGGTCCTCCCCGCCCTCTTCCACGCCCAATCCAACGAACGCCAGGCTGCGGGGTTCGCCGCTGATGGCCCACTCACGCTCGATCTCTCCCTCTGCGAGGCTGAATTCGACGATTCTGCCGCCAACCCTGTCTGAGAGGTAGAGGAGCTCGCCCACGACGATGAAGGATGGGGACGTGTCGCCGTCAAACGGTTCGACCAATTCGTAGGTCTCCTCAACCTCTCCGTGCTCGATGTCGATGACATTCAGCACGCCATCGTATGTCAACACGAACAGTTCCTCGCCGTGGCCGTCAAACGCTGCGTTCAGCACGCGCTTCTCCTCCTGTGGAGGCAGAACCCGGGTCATCTCGCCACCCTCGACGTCTATCAGCCACAAACCGTCGTACAATGATTCACCCTCATGCGTGTACGAGGCTGTACCAAAGAGGACTTCGGTATCCCCATGGCCCCACAGTGTGCCAATACGTGCCGCTGCGTTCATGTCAGCAGGGTTCTCGACGAACTCGTACTCGTACTCGCCATCATGTCCCTCGATGAACAGCACGCCGCCTGCGCAACCAAAACCAATACCGTGAGCATTGGATGCCTCGCCCTGAAGCGCAGGGCAGGCGCGGGCAGGTTCGTCAAAGACGACTTCACCGTCGAGCGTCCACACCTCAGCGCCAAGGGGGAGGCTGCTTGAGGCGGTGTCCGGATATTCGGGGTTGTTGCTGGTCACCATGACGTACCCTTCGCCCAGCGCGATGCCCGCGCCTTGCTGCAGGCCGGCTTCCAGCCACACCGGTTCGTACTCGTTGAGTTCTTCCTCAAGGTCGTGTTCCTCGAAGAGGGCAATCCGGCCCGACCCGTCATGGAAGATTGCCGTCCAACCGCTGTGGCGGCTGAAGTGGATGGGCCGGTTGTCAGTGGTTCCCACGGTTAGCTGCGAAACGGGTTCCGTGACCAGATCAAGGTGGCCGTCGTGTTCCTCAAGGTAAACGCCGCCATCGAAAATGTGGACGCGGTCATCAGCAGCGGCATCATCTCCGGGGCCGCGGGCGAGAGCAAAGGCAAAGCGTCCGCTTGGGCTCGTATAGAGGGTTGCGCCCGGAGCCGCCACCGGAAGACTCAATTGCTCAAGCTGTTCAGTCGTGAGGTCCAGGACGGATAGCGCAGGAAGTTCGCCATCGGAGATAAGAAGTCGGCCCGTGAGTTCTTCATGGCCCATCTCCTCTTCTTCCTCATCGTGTCCGCCGGTTTCCGCAAATTCGATCGGGTTGGCGGTATCGGCGAGAGCGACAATGCGTGATTCGTCGGCGCTCGCGTTGTGGATCAACTCCTCAAGCCATGCGCCCTCAAGTCCGAGACCAACGGTCAAGACAAGGTCGGCATCCACAATGTTCGCCACATCTCGTGCGCCGGGCTGGTAGGTATGCGGGTCGCCGCCAACGGGCAGCAGGCTCATAACCTCCACGCGATCCCCGCCAACGTTCCTGACCCAGTCGGCGACGATATTAGTCGTCGTGACCACAGCAAGCGGATCACTGTCCATCCCGGAATCCTCGGAGGAATCGGTCGGCGTGCTGTCGGTTCCGGTGCTGTCAGTGCTGCTGCTGGAGGATTGCTCCGTGGCCGAATCCGACCCGCCTGAAGCGGGTGTCGCAGTGGGATCATCATCGCTCTCGCAGGCTGCAACGGCCAGGACCATCGCAAGCGCGAGAGTTAACAGCAAGAGACTCAGCGCCTTCGCCGGACTCCGCCTTCGTGTCGAACTAGTCTTCATTCTGTCTCCTTTACCGAAATGTCGGTGTAACTTCAACGGCCACGACACGCCACTATTGGCTGCCGCGTTTCTGATATTCAGTCTCATATCATTACGCCTGTGTCATCTCATGTCTTGCCGGACTTTGGTCGCTATTTGAGTAACTCGGTTCCCACTTAATCAAGCAGCATAGAGAATAGCATTGTCATGATACTAAGTATCATGCAAGTCTATGCATTCTCGCGCGCCAATTAGTGGAACGTCCCACATTAACCAAAGCGCGTTAAGAGTGTCAACTTTATTGAGATTGGCATACTTGCGCAGTCTCAATAGCAGCGGCCCGTCGTACAATGGCATTGCCGCAGAGCATTCAATAGGCAATCGTTTAGCCAGCCCACAACCAACCGGAGGCTATTGTTGAAGATGATGTCTCTTACTCCATACACTGCCCCGAGACGGATCGCACAACACATTCCTGTCTTAGCCTTGCTCCTGGTTCTGACTGCGGCTGCCATCCTCTTGGCGTCCTGCTCCGGTGAATCGCCGGAGCCAACGGTGGAGAGCGAACCGGATGTCGTTGTCGCCACCGCGACCGCCGAACCTGAAGAAGCCGAAATCACCGTGTCCAAGGATCAACCCCTGGCGTATGCCCAGGCACTGGTCCAACAGGCCATCGATCGCCACGCAAGAGATGGACGCGAAGAGGTCATCGCTTTCTACAATTCAGACGAGAGCCTCGACGGCGACTGGCATGTGTTCGTCCTCGATGAAGGTGGATACATCGTTTCGATGGCGGCGTTCCCGTCCTGGGTTGGTGTGCACGACTCTGAGTTCAAGGGTCACAACCACTACCCTGCCGGGCAGATGGTGATCGACGGCGCCAGCCCAGAGGGCATCCAGATTGATTACCTCGCCGCGGGCTTTTTGGGGAGAGTCGAACTCAAGCACCTTTGGGTCGTCGAGCACGACGGCCTGATTTTCGGCTCATCCTCCTGGTCGGGTGGTGAGAGGTCCAAGTCGGATCAGCCCCAGTACACGCAGGACACTGTGAGGCTGGCGATAGGCCTCTATGAGGCCTCGGGCTTGCCGGCAGCACTCGAGTACTACAACAGCGTGGATAGCGTGGACGAGCAATGGTACGCGTTCATCGTCGATACTGAGTCGGGCCGCACCATTGGCCACTTCAATCCTGACCTGCGTGATCGCGACCCCGCCCTGCGGGTCGACTCCACAGGATACTTCTACGGAGATGATCTGCTTGGGGCAACGGAGGACGGCAGCTGGATCCAGTACGTTATCACGAACCCTGATAGCGGCGAAGAACAACTCAAGCACACGTGGGCCGTCCTGCACGACGGATACATCTTCGCGTCTGGCTGGTACGAAGAATCCTAGCCGCTATACTATTTTCAAAAATGTGAACTCCGGTTTACGGAAGGACACCCTTCAATGACCGATACAATCCCTTTCCGTTTCGCCGTCTCCAGACTCACAGCGCGCGCTGCGCTGTCTGTGCTTCTGCTCCTCACGTTAGGAATGCTTGCGTTGTCATTCGGTTGTGCTGAGCAACAGGCAGACGATGTAGCGACGCTCGATGCACCCAGGAGTCAGCCCGCGGCATACACGCAGGCATATGTGCAGGCGGCCATTGACCGTTATGAGGCCGACGGACTCGATGAAACTGTCGACTATTACAACTCGATGGACAGCACAACCGGCCAATGGTACATGTTCATCGCGGATGAGAATAGAACCCTCCTCGCGCAGGGCGCGAATCAGGACCTTGTTGGCGTGCCGCTCAGTGACGTCAAGGGCGAAAACGGCTACCCATCCGGTCGGATTGCGGCAGATGACGCGGATGAAGACGGCGAATGGTCCGAGTACGTTTTCTTCAACCCTGATACCGGCCGTTCGCAGATCAAGCACTCCTGGCTGGTTACCCATGACGGCCTGATCTTCGGCTCCGGCTGGTATGAGGACGGCCCGCGCAAGTCTGACCAACCGGCCTACACGCAAGAGTATGTCGGCCAGGCAATCAACCTCTATAACGCCTCGGGCCGCGATGTGCTCGTTGACTATTACAACGACCCTGTCAGTGTTGATGGCCAGTGGTACATGTTCGTCGCCGATGAAAGTGGACGCCTTATCGCTCACGGCGCAAGCCAGGATCTCGTTGGCGTGCCGCTCGTCGATGTCATCGGAGCGAACGGCTATCCGTCAGGCCGGATCGTGGCCGATGACGCGGATGAAGACGGCGAATGGTCCGAGTACGTTTTCTTCAACCCTGATACCGGCCGTTCGCAGATCAAGCACTCTTGGCTGGTTACCCATGACGGCCTGATCTTTGGCTCCGGCTGGTATGAGGACGGCCCGCGCAAGTCTGACCAGCCGGCCTACACGCAGGCGCTCGTTCAACAGGCAATGAACCTGTACGACTCCTCCGGCCTTGACGCAGCGCTCGCCTACTACGACGACCCGGTGAGCGTGGACGGCCCATGGTACGTCTTCATAGCGGATACGGAAACGGGACGCACCATCGGCCACTTCAATCCTGACCTGCGTGACCGCGATCCTGCCCTACGAGTTGATCCAACCGGCTATTTCTACGGGGATGACCTTCTTGCAGCAACCGAGGAGGGACGTTGGGTTGAATACGTGATCCGCAACCCCGGCAGTGGCGAGGATTCCCGCAAGCACACGTGGGCTGTTCTCCACGATGGCTACATCTTCGGATCCGGCTGGTACGAATAGCGTCTGCTCTGGCGAGGGCGTTGCTCAATAAGACCCCAGGTCACTCGAAATACTCGTCCTCGTCAAACCGCGTCCACGACGTAAACACCGGGAATGGGGACGGCAGTACCCCATCCGGGTCATTCAGACGGAAACGGATGTCGTCCTCATCAAGAGCGTCGCGGATGGAGATTGAAAATCCCTCCATCGGAACGCAGTCCTCGCACGGCTCGGTCAGAATGCGCTCGGACCGAGGGTTCTCCATATAGATGGTGATGTCCGATAGATCGCCGGACTTCTCTATCCGGTAATCCGGCGCGTATATCCGCCACTCATCGACCGCGTAATCCCCTTCCGCGTACTGCGCCCACACCTCAACGCCATCAAAGAAATCGATGATGACCCCCCGCCGTGGACTGTCGTCTACACCCGCGTCGAATTGCCGAAACGAACGACCATCCAGCGCTGATTTGATTTCAGCTGCCTCGGCCTCCGTGACCGGCTCAGGCTCCGCGCACGCGGCAAATAGCCCGGCACTGATAGCCAGAACCGTGAGCAGCAGAATGGGGGTCAGGTATGTCTTGGCAGCGAATTTCGCCACTGTAAGTGACTAGTTCAGTCCGAGAGCGGCGCTGAGCTCCTTATCGGACGGCTCGGCTAGAACCTTGCCCCCGGGCAGAACGATGGTCGGGACAACCTGCATCCCTTTGTTGAGATGGCGCACGGTGTCCGCCGCCTCCGGCACCTCTTCAATGTTGATCCAGGTGTACTTGACGTTGTGCTTGTCCAGCAGGCGCTTGGAGCGCGCGCAGTCGGGGCACCACGTCGTTGCATACATCAGGATTTCCGCTTCGGTTTGCGTCATCTCTATTCTCCTTATTGGCTTGGGGCAGTGCTACCTACGTATTCAGTGTAGTAGGAGAAGCAACCCTAGATATCTACCTCGTTCCCTCTTTCCTGCGCCACCGCCGCCCGGTAAACATGTGTCGCGAGCGCAACATCCCACAACCCGATACCGTGCGACTCAAACAGCGTGATGTCATTGTCGGAACGGCGGACGGACTCCCCGCCCGCAATCACGTCCCCAAGCTCTGGCAGTCGCGCCAGATCAACGATCCCCCGCTCGATGGGCTCCTGCAGGTCGCCGCTCTCCAGCGCCGTCTGCTCTCTGTCATCAACGACGATGGCATCCGCCCTCGTGACAGCCTCCATATCGAGCTCACGGCGGAGTAGCGAGTTAGAGCCGATGGCGTTCACATGCGCCCCCGGCTTGAGCCATGCTCCCTCCAACACCGGTGACGACGCGTTCGTGGCTGCGATGACAATGTCGGCCTCGCCGGCAGCTTGCCCGTTGTCCACAAGCTCTACGGGCACCCCCGCCCGCTCACTGATGCTCTCCGCAAACGCCTGTCGCCGGTTCTCATCCCGCCCATAGGCGAGCACGCGGGACACATTTCTGACGGCGCAGACGGCCGTGACCTGCGTCCGAGCCTGCGTGCCGGTCCCGATGATGCCCACAGTCTGCCCCTCGGTTTCGCGCGCCATGTACTTTGTCGCAACGCCGCTGGCAGCGCCGGTTCTCAGTGTGCCAAGCCAATTCGCCTGGACGATCGCCGCGAGCTTGCGTTCGTTCATGTCATACAGAAGGACGTGAACGGCGCCGGCGGCGTAGAAAGCCGTCTTGAATCCCAGGTAGCCCGTCTCGGCGTCACCGCCCGGCATGATAGCAACGGCGCCGTGCGGAGCGCGGAGACGACGGCGCGGGTCATTTACAGCCCTGCCCGCCCCCTGGCTCTTGTGGGCGCTCTCAAGCGCGCCGATCGCGTCCTCCATCGACGCAAGGTCTCGAACGTCCTGTTCGGTAAGTAATAGGGCCACGCATCACCTCTCGTTTCCGTCGTGCGTCAATAGTAAGGCGGATTGATGCCAAATTGACACGCTCGAACGGCGAACGGACAATGAAGCAAGGCGCGCCCAATGGCGGGCGGCGCGGATCACAAGGCGGGGGAGGCGGACAATGACCCAGGCAAAGACGATTGGCGAATTGCGGCAGAGCGAATACCGCGTCCTGAACGTCAAGGACGAGCTTCGCAAGAACCTCGTGGGGCGGATTCGCTCCGGCGAGGAACTGTTCCCCGGCATCGTTGGCTATGAGGAAACGGTTTTGCCGCAGATCGAGAACGCCATCCTCTCCGGTCAGGACATCATCCTGCTTGGCGAACGGGGGCAGGCAAAAACGCGCATCATCCGCGCCCTCGTCGGCCTCCTTGATCCCGAGGTGCCAGTCATCGAGGGCTGCGAGATCAATGACAGCCCCTACGTTCCCACCTGCAGCTCCTGCCTGGCCCGCGTAGAGGCGGAGGGCGACGCCGCGCCCATCGCGTGGCTGCCCCGCGAACGCAGGTACGGTGAAAAGCTCGCCACTCCGGACATCACCATTGCGGACCTCATCGGCGAGGTCGACCCCATCAAGGTGGCGGAGGGACGCTATCTCTCGGACGAATTCACCATTCACTACGGTCTCATCCCGCGAACCAACCGCGGCATCTTCTGCATCAATGAGCTGCCTGACCTCTCGGAGCGGATCCAGGTTGGCATGTTCAACATCATGGAAGAGCGCGACGTTCAGATTAAGGGGTACAAGGTGCAGCTCCCGCTGGACCTGTTCCTGATTGCGAGCGCGAACCCGGAGGACTATACCAACCGCGGACGCATCATCACACCGCTCAAGGACCGCTTTGGCGCACAGATTCGCACCCACTATCCCAAGACGCTTGAGCATGAGATTGAGATCATGGACGCGGAGCGTGAGCCCATTGCGGACGTTGGCGTGTCGCTGACCATGCCGCAATACATGAAGGAAACCGTCGCCGAGTTCACCAACCTTGCCCGCAAGAGCGGCGACGTGAACCAGCGCTCCGGTGTCAGCGTGCGCGTATCGATCGGCAACTATGAGACCATCTCCTCCAACGCCGTGCGGCGCGCCCTCCGTCTCAAGGAGAAAGAGGCCGTGCCCCGCGTCAGTGATATGGCGTACTTCCTGACATCCACGGCGGGCAAGGTTGAGTTGGAAAGCGTGGAAGAGGGCCGCGAGCCTCGCATCATCGAGGACTTGACCAAGCGAGCCGTTCTGAACACCTTCAACAACCACTTCTCCGTCAATGAGTTCGATGCCATCATTCGCCGCTTTGACGAGGGCCTGTCCATCGACACGGGCGACATGATTCCGTCCAAGGACCTGTCCGGCTGGCTCAAGGACCTGCCGGAGTTGAAAGACGCGGCCAATCGACTTGGCGTGAAGCGCTCGGTAGCGGCGCAGGCGTCGGTCGTGGAGTTCGTGCTGGACGGACTGCATCTCAGCAGAAAGATCAACAAGGACAAGCACGAGGGTGGCTACCGCTATCGCGGCTGAGGCGGCTCCGTGGCCCCAAACTTTCGGTTCTCTCGTTGGGACGGCACACAGCTTCTGTCAGAGGCGGCTGATGAGGCCCTGCTGAACGAATTGATGAACGATGTCCTCGCCCGCGGGGACGTCGACTCGTCCCTCCAGTCTATCATGCGGCGGGGCACGCATCCTCGTGACAGTGATGTCGATGTGCAGGGAATGGACGACATGCTCCGCCGCCTGCGCGAACAGAGGCAGGAAATCCTCCGCAAACACGACCTCGGCAGCATCTTGGACAATCTCCGCGACAGGCTCAAAGAGGTCATCGATACCGAACGGCAGGGAATTGCCGAGCGTGTAGCGGCCGCTGAGTCGGCGATTGAGAACCCCCCGGACGGTATAGATCCCGAGACCGCCGCTCGCCTCGCCGATCGCGTCAAGGACATGGCGCAAAGGAACGAGGCAACCCTGAATGCCCTGCCCGACAATCTTGGCGATGCCGTCCGTGATCTCAATGACTACGAATTCATGGAGCCGGAGGCGCAGCGGCTGTTCGAGGAGCTAAAGAACCTTATCCAACAGCAATTCGTCGACCGCCAATTCTCTGACCTCCGCGAGAATCTTGAAAACATCACGCAGCAGGACCTTGACGCCGCCGCGCAGATGATGAATGAACTCAACAGCATGTTGCAGCGGCATATCCGCGGTGACGAAGACACAGGGTTCGACGAATTCATGGAGCGATGGGGCGGCGCGTTCGGCGAATCTCCGCCGCAGGACATCGAGCAGCTCATCGACCAACTCCATGAGCAGGCCTCGCAGGCACAGTCCCTGATGAGCAGCCTCTCGCCGACTCAACGCCAACAGCTGCAGGACATGATCTCCGGCATGCTGGACAACCCGGAGCTCGCCCAACAGATGTCAGAACTGCAGGCCAACCTGGATATGCTGCGCGTTGGCGGTGAGTTCGGTCGGCAATTCCGGTTCAGCGGCAATGAGCCCGTCGCTCTGCAGGACGCCCTCAACCTGATGGACGAGCTAAACCGCATGGACAACCTTGAGGACGACCTCAAGCGTGCCCTTTATGGCGGCGGCAGTATCGACCAGGTTGACCCGGAGCAGGTCAGTGAAATCCTGGGAGAAGACGCGGAGCAGTCACTTGAACGCCTGCGTCAGCTGGCCGAGCGTGCGGTCGAGGAAGGTTTGCTTCGGGAATCGGACGACGGCTCACACGAGTTCACCGCGCGCGGCATCCGCAAGATCGGCGAGAAAGCGCTCGCCGAGATATTTGGCTACCTGAGGCGCACGTACACCGGCCGCCACAATGCCCGCATCCGTGGCCGTGGAGGCGAGCCGACGGAGGCCACCCGACCCTATCAATACGGCGACGAGTTCAACGTCGATCTTCGTCGCACCGTGCAGTCGGCGGTCATGCGCAGCGGCCAAAGCGTGCCGGTACGGCTTGAGGCGGACGATTTCCAGGTGCGCGAGACCGAAGACATGGCGCAGGCATCCACGGTGCTGCTGATCGACCTCAGCCTGTCCATGGCGATGCGCGGCAACTTCGTGACGGCAAAGAAGGTCGCATTGGCGCTGGATACGCTGATCAGGACGCAGTTCAGCCGAGACAGCCTCTACGTCGTGGGTTTCTCGACCTACGCGCGTGAAATGAAGCCGGAGACCCTCGCCTACCTGAGCTGGGATGAGTTCGAGCCGTACACCAACATCCAGCACGGCCTGGTCGTGGCCCAGAAACTTCTGGCGCGGCACGCGGGCGGCAACAAGCAGATCATCATGGTCTCCGACGGTGAGCCGACGGCCCACATCGAGAACGGCCGTATCTTCCTTCAATACCCGCCAAGCCCGCGCACCATTCAGGAAACGCTGAAAGAGGTGTCGCGCACCACGCGCGCGGGCATTTCCATCAACACGTTCATGTTGGAACAGAATCCGTACCTGATGGAATTCGTGGACCAGATCACGCGGATCAACAAGGGCCGCGTCTTCTACACGTCGCCGGAAAGACTTGGCGAGTACATCGTGGTGGACTACTACACCAACCGCCGCCGCTCAATCATCTCCTGACGTAGCCACCATTTTCCTCAGACCAGGCCGGAACGTGGAGCGCCGCCCCATCATTCCCGCGAAGACGGGAATCTATCACTCATTGCCCTGCCGCGCATAGTAACGCCGCGCAGCGCAGCTACCTACGGCAGCGGCGAGAACGGCAGCGGTTCCAGGATGTGGTTCGTCATGTGGCGAACCGTCTCGCCGTAGGTTTCCCTCGACTTCGGCCATTCGGGATCGGCATAGAACGCCGCCCACGCCTTCTCCCGTGCCTCCCAGCTCTCCCACGCAAGCAGATAGATCACCCGATGTGGAATCCCCACCTCTTCGCGCCAATACCCAACCGCCCGGAACCCATGCCGTTCAAACATGCCGGTGGTCACGTTCGCGAACCTGTCAATCAGGTCGTTCATCCGCGACGTATGCGCTTCGTACTGCCGGAGTTCATAAAACATCTCTAAACAGGCCTCCCTAACTCCGTCATTCCCGTGCTTGACACGAGAATCCAGGATTGACTGTGATTACTCTCCATCAGGATCAACTGGCAAGCCTGCGCCTGTGGCCACCTCCCACAGGAATCCGTCAGGGTCCGCAAAGTAGCCGCCGTACCCTCCCCAGAACGTTTCGTGCGCGGGCTTGGCGATGCGCGCCCCCGCCGACTCCGCAAGGCGCAGAACAGCATCGACTTCCTCCCGCGACGCCACGTTGTGCGCGATGGTGAACCCGTGCATGGCCGGTTGAGGACTGCCCTTCTGCTCCGGCATTTGGGCGTCATCGGCAAGGTCGTCGCGTGAGTAGAGCGAAAGCATCATACCGCTCATCTCAAAGAACGTGATCTCATCCCCGCCCGCCTCATGCACCGGAAATCCTAGTCCGTCCCGGTAGAATTCCGTCGAGCGCGCCAGATCCGACACGCCAAGAGTGATAATGCTGATCCTGGGTTCCATCCGATCGTTTTCCTCCGTCAATTGACCCCTTGTTCATGTGAGCGTATAGCCGCACGGTTCACAGCCGCAACACAACAGCAAGGGTTGAGGGGCTTAGCCCCCGCTCATCGGGTCAACGTCCACCGTCCAGCCGGGGGGCAACGCCACGGTCTCGAGCAGCTCCGTCGGCTCATCGGCAACAATCGTGATCTGCCAGCGATAGCGCCCGCGCACTCGTTCCCACGCAGCCGGCGCAGGGCCGATCACCCGCGTGTTCATAATTCCCCGGGCGCGTATCTCACCACGTAGCGCCCGCGCCAACTGCTCCGCCGCCGACTGCGCATCTCGCCGCGATACCCGGGCGCACGTCAGCCGTGCCATACGACTGTACGGCGGGTAGCGAAGCTGCCTCCTGAACTGCGTTTCCTCCAAGTAGAACTGCCGATAATCCTGCGCCGCCGCAGCCTGTATCGCCTGGTTCTCCGGCTCATACGTCTGCACAATCACGCGACCCGGCGCATGGCCTCTCCCCGCCCTGCCCGCCACCTGGCACAGTAGCTGAAACACCCTCTCCGAAGCGCGAAAATCCGGCGCGTGCAGCCCGATATCCGCGTTCACCACACCGACCACCGTGACGCCGGGGAGATCTAGTCCCTTGGCGATCATCTGCGTGCCGACAAGGATATCCGCCCGTCCATTCGCGAACTCCCCGAGGATCGGCTCATGTCCCCGAGCCTCGGTCACTGCATCGCGGTCCCATCGAATAACACGCGCCCCCGGAAACGCCGCCTCTGCCTCCGCCGCCACGCGTTCAGTGCCAACACCGATGGCCCGGATGGTGTTGCGTCGGCAGCGCGGACAGCGCGTTGGGGAGCGTCGTCTGTCGCCGCACAGGTGGCACACGATCCTCTCGTCCGCGTGATACGTCATAACCGTCGTACAGCGGCGGCACCGCATCGTATGCCCACACGCCCGGCATTGCACCGCCTGCCCCGCCCCGCGCCGATTCACAAACAGTATCGCCTGCTCGCCCCGCCCCAGCGCGTCGGTCATTACCTCTCTCAGAGCCCGGGAGAAGATGCTGCGGTTGCCCTCCATCAACTCCTGCCGCAGATCCACAATGTCCACGTCCGCCAACGGCCGCTCTGCCCACCCAGTGCCACCGTCGTCCTGAGCAGCCGTAATCCGCCCAGGGAGTTCCAGCAGTGTGATCTCATTCCTGAGCGCGGCGTACATTGAGCCCACGTCCGGCGTCGCGCTGCCGAGCACCACAACCGCCCCCTCTCGTCGCGCCCTTTCAATAGAAACGTCCCGCGCGTGGTAGCGGGGCGTGGGCGACTCTTGCTTATATGTCCACTCCTGCTCTTCGTCTACGACAATCAGGCCAACGTCCGGCATGGGCGCGAGCGCGGCGCTCCGCGAGCCAATGACAATGTCGAACTGCCCCTCAGCGATGTTCCGCCACTCGTCATACCGCTCCCGCAGCGTCAGCCCGCTATGAAGGACGGCGACGCGACCCGGAAATCGTTCCCAGAACCGGCCGATTGTCTGCGGCGTCAGCGCGATCTCCGGAACGAGCATGATGCCCCGCCTGCCCTTTTCGATGACGCGGCGAAACGCCTGCAGGTACACCTCAGTCTTGCCGCTCCCCGTCACGCCATGCAGTAGATAAATGTCAGAGTCATCGGCATCGATGCTCGCCGTCACGTGGTTCAGCGCGTCCTTCTGGTGAGGTGTGAGTTGGAGATCGGGCATGGGTGGAGAACCGGCGCGCGCAGCTAGAGGATCACGCCGCGTTTCCCGCTGCTCCAGCGTGATAACGTCCGCCTCCGCAAGCGCATCCCAGGATTTGCGCGACGCCCCGGAAACGCGTCGCAAGTCGGAGAGCCGCCCACCAGGGTTAGAGGCAAGGGACTCCAAAGCATCCGCCTGCCGAAACGCCCCGCCCGCCCGAAGCTCCACTGCCCTTGTACTCAACTGATCATGGGGGATTGCCGCCTCGACAAAAATATCCATGCGAGGAGAGATGCGCGGCCCCTCCCATACTTCGGATGCATCGAGATAGCCCCTGCCCGTCAACGCCGTCACGTCGCGGGCCGCCCTCGCCCCGAATTCGTCGCGGATGGCGGCGGTGGTCGTCTCACCGGCATCCAGAACGAAATCCAGTATCTCCGCGCGCCGTGGCGAAACGTTCTCGATAGCGTCCTGCCCCGACTCCGTCACCCGCACGATAATCGTCTGCCGTTGTTCGAACGCCGGCGGCAGCATGGGACGATAGGCCGTATAGAGATCGGTGTGGTAGTAAGTTGCCATCCACTCGCCGAGGCCGATGAGCGGCTCCGCAATAACCGGATCATCGGCGACAAGCGACTCAATAGGCCGCGTTCGTGAATACCCCGGCTCGTCTGTAATCTCAAGCACGATTCCCTGGAATGTGTGCCGACCGAACGGGACGATTACGCCATGCCCTGCGCGCACACGATCGGCAAGCTCATCCGGTATGGAATAGCTGTAAGAACGCCGCCCCGCGCCCGGCGCGTTAACCGCTACTTGCGCATACGCCACTACGCCGACTCCGCACGCTCAGTGGTGATGGCTGACTGGCTATTCCCACATGCCAAGGTCGGCCGACTGTGCCGCAGCTTGGTCCGCCCGCAGCTCGGCGACATAGCATGGGTTGAGTTCGAGCGAGAATTCATACGCCGTGGCGAGGCCTGCAGATACCATCTCCCGATTGACGTGCGTCTCATCGACGAAGATGTGTCGCAGCAGTCGGCCATACCGGTCAGCCTCCTCCACACATTTCTCAAGGCGAACACTCTGCCCGTCGGCAAGCTGCTCCGCAAACGCCGTCGCCTCGTCAAACAGCGGCTCATCCCTTTCCGGAGAGTCGATGCCGAGCAGGCGAACCCGCGCCTCCGGGCAGCATACATCCACAGTATCCCCATCAATGACGCGCGTGACAGTCACGAAGCTGTCAAAACGCGGGACGACTGTCCCATCTGCTACGGAAACAGGTGTGGGAGTCGGTTCAGGGTCTGAGCAGCCCTGCAGGATAAGCGCAAATGTGATTGCGATCGCAAACATGATGGCCGACAGAAACCGGCGATTGACCATGCGCAGCGAAAGTGCCGGCATGCCGCGGGATAGGAGACGAATGGGCAATACGCCGACTGCCCCGTGAGAGACTCTAGCTCTGCTTGTCCTCAGAATCTTCGGAGTTCGTGTCATCGGACGATTCTTCGGTATCCGTGTCCCCGGATTCTTCCTCAGACTCGGCGGCCTCAGACGCCTCAGGAGCCTCTTCGGATTCCGCCGATGCCTCGGCTTCTTCCCCCGCCTCCGCTACAACGTCATCCTCAACCGCAACGGCCTCGTCCTCAACCTCTTCTTCGACCACGTCATCCTCAGCCACGACAATCGGGGCGTCAGCCTCAAGCACTGGACTCTCCTCGATGATGCGGCGGGCGCGCGTGCCGGTCTTGATGCGGGCGCGGCGGCCGGTACGGCCACGCTGGTAATACAGGCGGGCGCGGCGCACCTTGCCCTGCCGAACGACATCGATACGCTCGAGGCGCGGCGAGTTCAGGAGGAATGTGCGCTCAACGCCGACTCCCTGGATCACACGACGGATGGTGATGTTTGCGTTCGGGCCGCTCCGGGTCATCCACATCACAACGCCCTGCAGCTGCTGCGTACGAACGCGCTCACCCTCAACAACCCGGTAGTACACGCGGACGGTGTCGCCCGGGCGAACGTGCTGATAACGATGCTGCTTGGGAATTGAGGTCAGCAGATGGCCGACGTCCATGGTTCAAGCGCCTTTCATAAGTGTTTCCGCGCACGGAAACGCATGACAATATGTGACTACTCCAAATAGTTTGGGGCGCCGCCTGCATTCAGCGTCGGCGACAGCATTAGTGAGTATACACGACTGCACGGCGGCACACACCAGAACAGAGCCGGCACGTCAGTCCCCTCCCCCCTTAGTTAGGGTGGGGGCAAATCCCGCTACTCCCACCCCTGATCTCGCAAGAACGCCCGCTCCCATTCCAGCAGTTCCGCAAAATCGAGAAGATCAGGCCTCCTCTGCAGCGTCCGCAGCAGCGATTGCTCCCTACGCCAGCGATCCACACGAGCATGGTCGCCGGATAGCAGGATCTCCGGCACGGCCTCATCCTCCCAAACAGCCGGCCGAGTGTACTGCGCATGCTGCAATAGACCGGACGCAAATGAGTCGGCCTTGCCGGAGTCTTCTCCCCCAAGGACGCCCGGCACTCGACGCGCGACGGCCTCGATGAAGACCATGGCGGGCAGTTCTCCACCCGTGAGCACATAGTCGCCGATAGAAATCTCATGCGTGATGAGCCGTTGGCGGACTCGCTCGTCGATTCCCTCATACCGTCCCGAGACGATAATCATGTCGTCCAGACCTGCGAATCGATCCACCACGGTCTGTGTGAGACGCTCGCCTTGCGGGTCCATCAACACCACCGGCGATTCGCTCTCGGAACCTTCGTCTGCCCCATGGCGGGCGTCCTCAATAGATGCAGCAAGAGGGCCTGCCTTGAGCACCATGCCCGGGCCGCCGCCGAACGCCGTATCATCAACACCCCTGTGCGGCCCCTCGCCATGATCGCGGAGATTGTGCAGACACAACTCAACGACGCCGCTGCCCAGCGCCCGACCGATGATGCTCTCACCAAGCGGGCCGGGAAAGAGGCCGGGGAAGAGTGTGACGACGTGGACCTTCACCGGAGCGGTTACGCCTGCTGCGTCGGGTGCTCGTCTGTGCGGGGCTGCGCCAGCACCTCTAAAACGTGCGGCAGCACCGGCATCAGAACGTCCATGCACTCCTGAACGGCCTTCGGGCTGCCGGGGAAATTGACGATAAGTGTCTGCCCACGAATTCCGACGACTTGCCGGGATGTCATCGCCATCGGCGTCTGTGAGACGGTCTGCGCGCGCATCTGTTCCGCCATACCGGGCACGAGACGATCCACCACATCGAGTGTCGCCTCAGGAGTCACGTCCCTCGGCCCGACGCCTGTTCCGCCCGTTGTCACAATGAGCTCAACGTCGCCGCCGTCCGCCCAGGAGCGGAGTTGGGCGGCAATAACAGCTCGATCATCCGGCGTGATGACCTTTTCGGAAGCGATCCAGCCCGCTGCGGTCACCAATTCTTCAATTAGTTTTCCGCTTCGGTCTGCCCTGTCTCCGGCAGCCCCTGAATCGCTCGCAACAAGGACGGCAACACGAATATCGCTCATATCAGCAGTCTAACGCGGCTCCGGCATGCCGTGCACGGAACTATGGTGCAGATCATGCCCCGGGCCTCCACCGTCAGAGCATCCGGGCGTTGCTGTCATCAATTGTTGGGTAGGTCAAATCGAGGAGCGAACCGAAGGCTACCTTGAGCTTCTCCCGTTCTGCATTCGTCCACGACTGGCCGTCCTTGGGCAGAGCCTCAAGTACACCGAGAATGGCCGGATGTATCCCATCCTGGCGAATTACGATGTTTTCGTTTACAGGTGACGAGTTTTCGGAGGAAACTTCTTTTTTCGGCAACTCTTCGATTTTTTCGGCTTGTCCATCAACATCTTTTCGGTTAGCAGCAGTTTTTCGCCGTGTCCTTGTCCCCTGACTGCGCCCGAAAAGTGCCGGGTGCAACTCTTTTCCGGCTTCACTTCCAAACGAGACGAAAAAACTGACCGCCTTCTCGGAGGTCTCAGTGCCGGAACCGGCGCTCTGAAAGGCCGTCTTGATCTGTCCACGCGTTGCGCGGGGAAGGTCGATACCTTCTAGCAACGGCCCATACCTCTCGTCGAACAGTGCCGCAAGAAGCTGCCGCTTCACCTCGTCGTTTGGCGCTCTAGCTAGATTCTCAAGCCGCCGATCGGTTTTCCCTTGTGGATCCGTCAGCCCGAAAAAGAGTAGAGCGCCCTGGATGGCAGATCGTGTTGAGCCTGAGAACGGCGTTGTGCGCCAGACGCTGCTGTCCAACCGATCCGGCAGTGGATCGAGGTCGGTTTTCACGAAAGCAATGAATGTCTCCCAGCTCCTGTATGAGCCATAGGGAGGCGTTAACCCGCGCGACCTGGACCTTGTTGTCACGTGTCCTCTGCTCCGAAACTATTTTTTCGCTAACTCAATCATCCACCACTTTTTCGCCGCCTGTCAACTTTGCGCCTTAGCCTGTAAATCGAGGCGTTTTTCGTTGAATGGACACTGCGTGACAAATCCTAGAGGGTTGTTTGATTTCGGCATAGCATTGTTCATGCGACGGGGAAAAGGGACGCGCGGGAATAGGCATCGAGCGTCCTGAACAAAGAAGGATTGGGAAGAAGGAGGGAGTCATGGTAGCGAATTCGCACATCTACCATGTCCCTGCCCTATTGGACGAAGTCATCGAATCGCTTCAGCCGCATGCCGGCGCGAAGTTCATCGACTGCACGCTCGGCGAGGGATCCGTCACTGAGGCGCTTGTCTCCGCAGGCGCGCAGGTGCTGGGCATAGATGCTGACCCGGAGATGCTTTCGTCGGCGGCGCGCCGTTTGGGGGACCTGCCGAATGCGTCTTACACGCTGGTGCAGGCGAACTTCGCGTCCCTTAAAGAGGTGGCAGTCGCACACGGCTTTACACAGGCGCAGGGAATAATCATGGATGTTGGCCTGTCTTCTCGGCAGTTGCAGGCCATACGTCGCGGCTTCACATTCCAGGACAATCAGCCACTGGACATGCGGTATGACCCTCGGCAAGACGTCACCGCCGCAGACCTGGTGAATGATCTCCCGGAGCAGGAGCTTATCGACCTCCTCAGAACGTACGGTGAGGAGGACGCGTGGTCGGCCCGGTCCATCACGAGGACAGTTATGGGACGACGGCCACTAAACACGACACGGGAGCTCGTTGAATGCATCGAGCTCGCAGTCGGGCAGCGCAGCGCGGCGCGAATACACCCGGCCACCAAAGCGTTCATGGCGCTTCGGATGGTCGTCAACGCAGATCTCCAGGCCCTGGAGTCGGCCCTCCCGCAGGCACTGGAGTTGTTGGCCCCTGGCGGCAAATTGGCCGTCATCGGATACCAGAGTCTGGAGGATCGCGTAGTCAAGCGATTCCTCCACCAGGAGGCAAAGGACTGCCTCTGCCCTACCGCCCAACTCGTCTGCACGTGCCAGCACACGGCAACGGTCAGGCTCCCGCGGCGGCAGGGAATCACTCCGTCAATCGCTGAGATTTCGCGCAACCCCGCAAGCCGATCGGCCCGGCTGCGGATCGCAGAGCGCGTAGCAGCGTGACCGGAGGATCGGACTCATAGGCAGCGCACAGCGCGGGGAAAGCATTGAGGTACTAGAGTGCTGCGGGCAGCGCAGCGCGGGGAAAGCGCAGGGATGAGAGAGCTACGGGCAGCGTAGCGCGGGGAAGCAGTGAGAACGTGGGGAGTGGCGAGAGATGGATCGGATAGTTGCTGGCATCGAACTCGGTGAAGAGAAACTTCGAGTCGCCGTCGCACGGCATCGCCCGGGATCTACCCGGATGCTCACGGGCATCGAGGCGACCTCGGCAGGTATCGAAGACCAGACAGTCGTCGATGCGAACGATCTGGCGGACGCCCTGGCCGGCATCTCTCGGAAACTGCGGACATCCGTTGATTTCCCTCTTGAGAACGTAATATTTGTCGTTCCCACCGGCCAGATCCAGTTCCATGAGACTGAAGCAAGCCTCCGGCCATCCGGCTCAAGGGGAACAGTAGTAGAGGCGGACGGTGACCGGCTGGTGGAAAAGAGCCGCCCTGCCTTTCCGCATAATGACCGCCACCTGATCCATGTCATACCCCAGGCGTACTCGCTTGACGGCAAGGAAACCGAGCGCCTCCCGGTTGGCAAGACTGGCCAGGACCTTCGAGTTTTCTCGATGTCCGTCTCATGTGAGGCCGACACGGCCGCAAGAATCCATGAGGCCGCGCAGTTGGTAGGAAGCGACAGAGTCGCCCTCATGGCTGGGCCGGTGGCGGAGAGTCACGCCGCCCTGACGGAAACTGAACGACAGCGCGGCGCTGCAGTTCTTTCCATTGGTGAGCGGATGAGCACGATTACCGTCATGCACTATGGTCACTATCTTGGTTCGGCGAAGATCGGAATTGGTGCACAACATTTCACCAACGATCTCTCAATCGCCCTCGATCTGCCCTACCCCACTGCCAAGGCTGTGCTGGAACAGGTTGCAATCTTCTCCAACAACGTGGGGCCGTCGCGCGCCGAAATAACGGTTGCTGATGAGGGCATCGACATTGACCGGGTGGAGATGGTAGCAACGCTCCGTGATCGAGCCGAAGAGCTCTTCTCTCTCACTGAGACCGCCATCGAGAGCATCGCGGGAGACCGCGAGTTGCCGGGTGGCCTGGCCATCGCCGGCCAGCCAATCTTGCGTGACGGGCTCTCTCAACTCGGGCGCTCGGCAATCTCCATGCCCATTCACTGGGCAGCGCCGCGCGGCATTGAGGGCATACCTCTCGCCATATCTGGTAACGCAGCGTGGGTCCCGGCCATTGGAACCCTCATCTGGGCAGGAGCCATCGAGGATCCGCTGGCGCATCCATCGTTCCATTCCGAGCCGCGAAGAAAGTCTGGCGGCATCCTTTCACCATGGCGTCGCCTGACCGGCAAATTCGGCGGGCGAAACGGAACGAAGCCTTCTTCAACTGAGACATCTGAAACATCGTCTGACCACAAATCAGAGCGTGCCGCGCGCAGGAAGAATGCGTCGGTTGCTCCGGGTACCGGCAAGCGGGAAAGAAGCCGGGAAATAGCGCGGGTCTAAAGGAAACGGAAGAAAGGGAGGATTACGGATATGTCACTGCCTGAAGATGTAGATGGGTTGGTTCGTATCAAGGCGTTCGGCATTGGCGGCGGCGGCGGAAACGCGGTCTCCCGGATGGCTCGAGAGGCCGTCCCGGGTATCGAGTACATCGCCGTGAACACGGACGCGCAAGCTCTTGCGCGCTCGGACGCGCCATATCGCCTTCGCATTGGTGACCAGATTACCCGCGGCCTCGGCGCGGGCGGCAACCCTGAGATTGGCCGACAGGCCGCAGAGGAAAGTCGCGACGACATCTATGAAGCCGTCAAGAATTCTGACATGGTCTTCGTCGCTAGCGGCATGGGTGGCGGCACCGGCACGGGCGCAGCCCCTGTCATCGCCCAAGTTGCCCGGGAAACCGGCGCACTCACCATCGGAATCGTCACGCGACCCTTCGCCTTTGAAGGAAACCACAGGGCCCGACAAGCCGAAGAGGGCATCGCTGCCCTGCACGGCTGCGTTGACAGCCTCATCATCGTCCCGAACGAGCGGCTCCTTGCCGTAGCCGGGACCGATGCCTCTTGGCACGATGCTTTCCGCATGGCTGACGATGTACTCGGACAGGGCGTCCACGCCATCTCCGAGCTCGTCACCGTCCCCGGTGAGATCAACCTCGACTTTGCAGACGTTCGAACTGTTATGTCCCTCTCCGGTCAGGCTCTCATGGCCATCGGCAACGGGCGTGGCAGCACACGGGCAACGGACGCGGCGAAAGCGGCGATCCAGAACCCTCTTCTTGAGATCGACATCACAGGCGCAACCGGCGTTCTCTACAACATCACCGCCGGTTCCGACCTGTCGCTGGCTGAGATCCACGCAGCATCGGAAATCATCGCTTCGGCTGTTGATCCCAATGCAAACATCATCTTCGGCGTCGTCTCCAACCGTGCCAGCGATGGTGAGGTCCAGCTGACCCTCATCGCCACCGGCTTTGAGACCGCACAGGAAACCTTTGAGGATGACGAAGTGGTCGATCAGATCTTGCGCGACGCCCTCGGTGACGGAGACCTGGATCTCCCGCCGTTCTTGCGCCGCAAGACCAAGTCCCGGAGGATTGCACGCTAAGCCCCTTTAGGGCGCAAAAAAAGAACTTACAGCACCCAGTCTTCCCCTACCCCCAAGGGAAGCGCAGGCCACCCGAACTATCGGATATTCGGCCTGCGTTTTCCTTTTTGCGGGCCTTAGCTGGATGCGGCGGCTTCACTGAGTTCCCGCGGCAACAGGAACGTAACGTTCTCCTCCAACGCCTTCAGAGTCCGCACGTCCTCTACCCCTGAAGCCATGAAGTGCGCGATGACCTCCTCCACGAGAGAGTCCGGAGTGGACGCCCCGGAGGTGATGCCCACTGACTGCACACCCTCAAGCCAGGATTCATCCAGGTCCTCGAGGCTGTCCATCAAATATGCCCTGCACTGCCCCGTATCCGCCACCTCTCGCAGCCGCTGTGAGTTGCTGCTGTTTTCAGCGCCCAACACAAGGATGACATCCGTTTCCTCAGCAAGCAGCTTCACGGCGTCCTGTCGGTTCTGTGTTGCGAAGCAGATATCGGAGCGCGCAGGCATTCGGATCTTGGGAAAGCGCGCCTTGAGGGCGTCAACGATGCCTTTCGTCTCATCCACGCTCAGGGTTGTCTGCGTAACAAGCGCCACACGCTCCTCATTCGGAACGGTGACCACAGCCGCGTCATCCATATCCTGAACCAGGATGATGTCGTCCGGCGCCTCTCCCATCGTGCCGATGATCTCATCATGGCCCGCATGGCCGACGAGAAGAACCTTGTAGCCGTCCCGAACGTAGCGGACGGCCTCTACGTGCACCTTTGTGACGAGCGGGCACGTGGCATCGATGACATCAAGCTCACGTCCTCGCGCCATCTCCCGCACGATAGGAGCGATGCCGTGCGCGCTGAAGATGATACGTCCTCCCGCCGGAACGGCGGACACCTCTTCGACGAATACGGCGCCCTTTCGCTCTAGGTCTCGCACAACAAAGAGGTTATGCACAATCTGGCGCCGCACGTAGACCGGCGGGCCATACTGGGCAAGGGCCAGTTCAACTGCCTCAATGGCACGGATGACGCCGGCGCAGAAGCCGCGCGGCTCCGCAAGAATGACTCTTTCAATGGTCAATGGATTGCTCGTTTCACCTGCGACAAACTTGTAACTACTCCAATAATACACGCGGCCCGCCTACCCTTTCGCGCGTGCATCGTGCTCCCTTTAGGGTATAGCAATGTTGTTATAGTGGAGTTGGTGCGGAGAGCAGCTATGGCGTATAGCGTGCGATTCACGCGCCCCAATACCACCGGAGGTGGCCTGTGAAAGACATTCGTCTTCACCGAGAGATTCCCCGCAATATCCGCACCGTCATCATGGCGTTCTTTGGGTGGTCCGATGCCGGCGATGCCGCCACCGGCGCCGTCGATTTCCTTGGTCGCGCGCGAAACGCCGAACTCGTCGCCGAGTTCGATCCGGAAGAATTCTTCAACTTCACGGACTACCGCCCTATCGTCAACGTCGATGACACCGGTGTGCGGTCTCTCACGTGGCCGCAGAATCACTTCTCTCTCGCGCCGGGCACGGACGCCACTGAGCCCCTCCTCCTCTTCTCCGGAATCGAGCCGCACCTGCGCTGGAACCGATTCAGCGACCAGTTCGTTGATTTCCTCCTCGAATGCGGCGTCGAACACGTCATATCGTTCGGCGCGCTGCTCAACGCTGTCCCGCACACCCGCAAGCCATTCGTCAACGGAAGCAGCAGGACGCCGGAGATCAAGGCCACTATGGAACGCCTCGGAATCGCACGCGGCGGTTCCTACAACGGCCCCACGGGTATCTCCTCCGTCATTGCGGACGCATGCCAGCGGCGAGGCATAGAATCCTCCAGCTTCTGGGGTCATGTGCCGCATTACATCCAGACATCGCCCAACCCCACTATCATCCACGCCATCCTTGACACCCTGCGGCAGTCCATGGGTATAGGCGCTGATCTCCGTGAACTGGAGGGGGAGTCCGCGGCGTTCTACGAGCAATGTGAAGAGGCAATCGAGGAAGAGCCGTCCATGCGGCAGTACGTCCGCAAACTTGAGCAGTACTACGACGAAACAGAGGCGGAAGAGAAGACGGGCCGACCGAGCAGCACGGGAATCATCACCCCCGGCTCGCCGGAGTTCCCCGACGCACAGGACCTTGTTGACGACCTCGAAGAGTTCCTGCGCCGCCGCCCACCCTTCAACGGATCCTCGTCCTGGGAGTAAACTCCCGGTCACATACCCTGCACCGCGCTAGAATGGGTTAGACGGGGCGTAGCGCAGCCCGGCAGCGCGCCTGCTTTGGGAGCAGGAAGTCCCCGGTTCAAATCCGGGCGCCCCGACTTCTTCGACCGCAAATCCGCGATTCACGCGGCGCTTACGTCCAGCGTCACGGTGCACCCAACTGCATCGAGAGCGCGATGAACCTGGCTCATATGCGAACGGTGGTCAGGATTTGTGAGTCGCCGTACAGCTCCCTCGCTGATGCCCAGTCGGCGACCCAACTCCACCTTGGACACCCTTTGCAACTTCATCGCCGAATAAAGCGCAAGTTTGGCAGCAACAACAGGTATGACAGGAACACTTTCCTGCCCGGGGCTAGCCTTCCCCGGTAAGGGAATCTCCCAGTGTTGGTGAACATACCCCGCCAAGGCAGTAGCCAGGGCATCCGAGGCCATTTCCAGAGCCTCGGCACGGTCTTTGCCGTCTGTGATTGCCTCTGGGACATCGGGGAAAGTCGCCACAAACCTACCGTCTTCATCGACAGCAAGATCGCATGGATAGGCATACAACATGGCTCAGAACTCCCCTCTATCAATCCCGAGCTGACGCAGCATCGCGGCTAACACCCCTCTCCCAAGCTCACCCCTTTGCACAGTCGTGGAGCGGGATCCAACATAGATCCTTGCGTGACTACCTTTGCCGCGAACCGGGTCGTACCGAAAATCTTGTCCTGTGTTGCGAGCATATGCTCTGGCACGGCGGATGAACTCTCTGCTGGTCACTCAACCAGTATCGCACATTAATGTACGAGTTGTGCGGCTTGGGGGGCTCTACACCACCGCGCCTTCGCGCCTCACCGCCCCTATCCCACGGCTCATCGCCGCCACGGCAATCGGAATACTCAGCACAGCAATCACCGCCGCAATCATGTACGGCGTGCCTGTTAGCCCGTCCGCAGCATCCGCCAGTCGACCGCTCATCACCGCCCCCGCGACCACGCCCAGCGAATACGCCGCATAGAAGATGCCGAACGCCAGTCCCCGATGCCTCTCTCCGCCTGAATCCGCAACAAGCGCTGCGGCCGCAGGGAAGAGCAGCCCGAATCCGAGCCCAACTACACCCATACCCAGAAAAACAGCCCACAACTCGTGATTGGAGGCCATGAGGGCCAGTCCTGCTCCAAAGAGCAGCAGTCCCCCCGCGACGATGGCAAGCCGGTTGAAGCGATCGCCGAACACGCCCATCACTCCCACCATCATGATCAGCGCTAGAACGGCATAGATGGTGAACGCCGTGCCGGACGCTCGCGACGTTTCGCCCAACTCCTCTACGTGCAGCGGCATATATGTGGCCAGTGTCCCGATACCGATCGTCAGCGCCACGACTACCGCAGAGGCAACACCCAGGCCCACCGCGTCCAGCCGACCACCCCCCTGCTCCCGTGTTTGATCAACAGCATCTTTCTCGCTGCGTATGTCCCCCACGCCCCGTGACCCAATCACATAGACCACGGCAGTCGCCGCCATCAGCCCTGCGGCAATGAGGAACACCGGCTCATAGCCGATCCTGTCAGCCAGTATTCCTGCGGATGCAGGACCCACCACGGCAGCAATTGCGATGCCCGCCGCGCTCCGCCCCATCCTGCGTGCTCGCTGACCCTGTTGAGTCGAATCGCCGAGCATGGCGAACGCCCCGGGAGTCAGGACCGCGGCGGCAATTCCGTGCAGAGCGCGCACCCCGAGGAGCTGCCACTCATTGTCCGCAAACGCGTATCCGGCCAGAGCAAGCGCAGTAACCACCAACCCCGTCGTTATGGGTAATCTTCTACCAAACCGATCCAAAAAATAACCCGCCGCAATATTGCCCGGGAGATTCGTGATCGAGTACACGGCGACAATGACGCCGACCATCGCAGCCGACGCCCCAAGTTCGTCCGCATAGGTCGGAACAAGAGGCAGCCCAATGAAGAAATCGAGGAACGCGACAAAGACGACAAGTGTCGCAAGTTGGGCGCCGCGCCGCCCGGCGATTCCCGGTGAAACGGCGATGTGGTTTGATGAAGACATGTCGGACATTCCCTGCCCGAGCCGGGTTAATTCTGTCGGGCGCTGCCACACTAACGTATCACGGACGACACTCAGGCTATGATCGATTAGGGTCTGCGCAGAGCATTGGGAGGCACAAGTGGCAGCAGTTCGATACATCGTCAAAGACGTAGAGCAATCGGTGGCGTTCTATACGTCACTGCTGGGTTTTTCCGTAGCTGAGCAATTCGGCCCCGCAATGGCCATTGTGACCCGTGACGACCTGAGCCTCTGGCTCGCAGGCCCTCGCGCATCCGCCTCTCGCCCCATGCCGGACGGCGCACAACCGGAACCCGGCGGCTGGGCGCGTATCGTCATTGATACCGACGACATCGAATCCACCGCCTCCGCCCTCCGAGACGCGGGCGCGACATTCCGCAACGACATCATCAGCGGCCCCGGCGGCAAACAGGTCATCGTAGATGACCCCTCCGGCAACGCCATAGAGATCTTCCAGTCCAGCTAACCGCCCTCTCTCCCCTCCCCCCCACCTCGTCATTCCCGCTCCATCTGTCATTCTGAGCGCAGCGAAGAATCCAAAGCCTCAATTCCGCCAATCAAATCCGGTAACGCCAACCGACCGCGCCCCTTCACTGCGCCCGCAACAACATGCGCAGTAGTATCCTCAGAGAAAGGCACAACCCTATTCCAGGAGGAAATATGCCCGGCCTGCATGAATTCAGCCTTGATGGAAAGACCGCAATCGTCACCGGTGCCGGTCAGGGAATCGGCAAGGGCATCGCAATCGCGTTGGCCGAGGCCGGTGCTGACGTTGTCGTAGCCGGCATCACGGTAGCGGACCGCTCTCAATCCGAAGCCGACCTTGAAGCGACGGCAGATGAGATTCGTCTCCTTGGCCGCTCTGCCCTGCCCGTCGTCACAGACGCCCGTGAGGACGCCGATGTCCACGCCGTGATCGACGCCGCCATTCAGGAATTCGGCGGGCTGGACATCATGGTCAACAATGCCGGAGGCAGCTTCTACGCCCGCTTCCCGGACATTAGCGAGCGTGGCTACGACGCCGTCGTCCGCAACAATCTCAAGAGCACGTTCCTCTGCTGCCAGGCCGCCGGAGCCGTCATGCGCGAGCGCGAGAGCGGCGTCATCATCAACCTCTCCTCCGGCGCAGCATTCTCGGGCTCCATCGCTCAACCCGTCTACGCCGCCACGAAAGCGGGCATCACCAACCTGACCCAGACACTCGCCGCTGAATTCGCCCCAAACGTCCGCGTCGTCGCCATCGCCCCCGGCCTCACGGACACCGTCGGTATGCGAGCCGGATACGGCGATGAGGCCGATGCGCGCGTTGCAGCACAGGCGCAGACCATGGCCGCCAAGCGCCTCGCTACGCCGCGCGACATGGGGCTGGCCTGCGTCTTTCTTGCCAGCGACGCCGCCTCCTACGTCAGTGGCATCACGCTGCGCGTCGACGGCGGCGGACGCGCCGCAGACGATTAGGAGACGAAGGCGTCCATTGAGGGCGTGACGCCAATGACCCTCGACGACACTCTCTCCGAAGAGCTGCGCCTCTTGCGTCACACAGTGCGTGAGTTGGTGCGCGACAAGGTTGCCCCACGCGCCTGGCAGATCGACCAGGACCGCGAATACCCGCAGGACGTCTTTGAGGCCTTTCGCGACCAGGGCCTGTTCGCCTTGGCGCTCCCCGAGAACGAGGGCGGCGCGGGCGCGGGAACAATGGGCCTCGCCATCGCGGTTGAAGAAGTAGCCCGCGCCTGCGCCTCGTCGGCGCAGATGCTCATCCTCTCCTCCCTCGTCACATGGCCCATGCGCCTGGTCGGCACGGATGACATGCGCCGCAACTACGTCCAGGTCGTCGCGAACGGCAGCAAACGCGGCTCCTTCGCCTTGACGGAACCCAACGCCTCCTCGGATCTCGGCTCCATGGTGACCCGAGCCGAGAAGGACGGTTCAAACTACGTCCTCAATGGAGAAAAGGATTTCATCAGTGGCTCCCCGCAGGCAGATTTCTTCATTGTCTTTGCCGGCGCGGGCGACGCCCCGGACATACGCTCGGGCATGACAGCGTTCCTCGTCGATGTCCCCCAACCCGGCGTGGTATTCCTCCGCCGCGATGAAGGCATGGGCCTCAAAGGAATGCCCCACTGCGATTGGTCCTTCGACAACTGCCGCACGCCCGAATCGCACGTGATCGGCGCAATCGGTCAGGGAGAAGAGATCGCCCGCCTCAGCATGAACGCCATTCAGCCGCTGCTCGCCGCACGCGGACTCGGCGCGGCGGAGGAGGCGCTGGCGTTCGCTCGCGACTACGCCAACACGCGCCGCATCTACGGCGGCCTCCTCGCAGACCTCCAGGCCACCCAGCTCCACCTCGCCGAAATCGCCGTCAACGTCGAAGCAACACGACTGCTCACCTACCAGGCCGCCCGCATGGTGGACGAGGATCGATTCCGCGACGAAGCCGACGCCGCCTACCTCAGCGCCGCCAAACTCATGGCCGCCAGCACTGCCGTCCACGCCACCGACCACGCAATGCAGGCCGTCGGCGGCCACGCCTATATGGAAGTTCACCCGCTTGAGCGCATGTACCGCGACGCCCGCCACCTCAGCCTCTACATGGGAACGAGCGAGGTCCTCAGCCTACGCGTTGCCCGCGCCGTACTCGACGGCGGGTTCGGCTACGGCCCTTCCGTTTCTCGCCAATCAACTGAAGAACGTTCAAGACGCCAGACGTAACCCACACACAAGTCTTTCCGCAGCGCCGCGAGGGGATCAGATGTATTCCTCCCCCTTGATGGGGGAGGTCGCGCGGCAGCGCGGGTGGGGGTGATGCCCCCGCGTTTGGTTGACCACCCAACGCCCCCGTTCCTACAATTGCGCCACGCGACGCCCAAAGTAGCTGCGCCGCGATGGGGGTGCGATGTCCGAATTCACAATGCGGGTCGGCGACGCGGAAATCATCGCCGTCACGGACATGAACATCATCTATCCGAGACCCCTGCCGGAACTGTTCCCCGAAGTGCCGGTGGAGGCGTGGGACGACTATCGCGGCGACTTCCCAGAAACGTTCGCCGGCCAGCACATCCGGCTCGAAATAGGCTGCTACGTCGTTCGCTCGCAGGGACATACCATCCTCATAGACACTGGCTACGGCCCGGGCCCAATCGAGGGCGAACTCGGCCAACTCATGGATAATCTGTCCACCATGGGCGTTGAGGCCGAGGATGTGGACACCGTCTTCTTTTCACACCTTCACCCCGATCACACCGGCTGGAACATGGTCTTGGGAGAAGGCGTCCCCACCGAGCCAACCTTCCCCAACGCCCGCTACGTTGTCCATTCGCTTGACCTTGAGCACTTCCGTAAGCCGGAGGTTGAGGCCGGAATGTCGTTCCCCTTCATGTACCGCGACATGGAACCTCTCGACAAGCTCGGCATCCTCGACACAATCGATGAAGACACCAATCTCACGCCGGAAGTACGGGCCGTCCACACCCCCGGCCACACCCCGGGCCATATGAGCGTTGTCGTTGCCTCCGGCGGCGAGGACGCCATCATCCAGGGCGATGTGTTTATCCATCCGGCACAGGTTGTCGAAGACGACTGGAATTGCATCTTTGATGTCGATTGGCCGCTAACGACTGAGACGCGGCGAAAGATGTTGGATGACGCCGCCGACAACGGCACACCGCTCATCTCCTGCCACTTTCCCCTGCCCGGCTTTGGCCGAATTGGACGCAGAGCCGGCAAGAGATACTACCAGGTTGGCCTGGATATAGCCCCGACAAACAACTAGAGGAAATCAACATGACAACCGACGCAGCCCAGCAGGTTCTCCGCAGCATCAACACGCAAGAGATGACAAGTCTTGCGGAACAACTTGTTCGCATCCCGAGTTTCAAGACGGAGGAGACCGAGATCGCCCGATTCCTCGAGTCCTACCTTTCAGACCGCGGCTACGAAGTGCAGCAGCAAGAGGTCGAGCCCGGCCGCTTACAGACCATTGCCACCCTTCCCGGAGCGGGCGACGGCAAGTCGTTCATGCTCAACGGCCACACGGACATCGACCCTCTCGCCATGGGTTGGAAACGCGACCCATGGACACCGAGCGTCGAGGATGACCGCATCTACGGCGCCGGCATCCGCAACATGAAAGCCGGCATCGCCTCAATGATCACCGCCGCGGAAGCGCTGCGAACCTCGGGCGTGGAGCGTCGCGGTGACATCGTTCTCGCCTGCGTAGTCGGTGAGCTGCAGGGCGGCGTCGGAACCACCTACCTCTGTGAGAACGGCCCGCTCACGGACATGGCCGTCATCCCTGAACCGCACGGCGCAAACAACGTCCTGACCACGCACGCCGGCGTCGTAGAGTTCGCCGTCCACATCATCGGCAACTCCCGTCACATCGTCCGCAAGGATGAGGCCGTCGACGCCCTTGCCAACATGGCCAGGGCCATCCCCGCCCTCAACGGCGTCCAATTCACCCACACCCCGCGTGAAGACCTCCCCGGCTTGCCGCGCATCAACGTCGGCGCGGTCATTGGCGGGCGCGGACGCGACTACGATCTCCGAGGCCCCAATTGGGTATCCGACTTCTGCACCGCCCTCGTCGACGTGCGATTCCTGCCCGGCATGTCATCAGAATCCGTCAGGACAGACATCGAGCGCGTCCTGGATGCCATCAAGACCGAGGATCCCAACTTCCAATATGAGATCGAGATGCCGCCAGACCCCAAACACCGCGTGTTCACGCGAGTCATGGAGCCGTTCGACCTGCCGAAAGACGAGTACATCGTGGACGCCATCCTCCGCAGTTTCCGCTCCGTTACGGGGCGCGAACCCGAAGGATTCGGCACCGTCCTCCCCGGCTCCTACACCGGCGACGACACCACGCACCTCTGGCGAGCCGGAGTCCCATGTCTCCTCTATGGCCCGGCAGGAGCGTCCGAGTCAGACACAGTACCCGATGAATACGTCCGCATCCCCGACATGGAGCAAGTAGCCCAGGTCCTCGCCCTAACCGCCCTGGACGTAACCGCTCTCCCCGCCTCCTAGTACAATGTTCACCGTAGCCCAAGCGCGGAGCACATCATGGCAACAACACAGGAAGCACTGAGAACGACCCTCGGTACCGAACCCATCACTGCGGAGCAGTTGATGGAGATGGACGAGCGCGGGGAACTCATACGGGGGGTATTCTGTCCAACCATGATTCCGGGTATTCAACACGGTCAGGTCATGGCGAACATCACTATGCTGCTGGGCCTTGTGATGTCACCCAACAAACTCGGTACGATTGTCACGGCGAACGCGGGAGTCCTGCTTGGTAGAAACCCGGACACAGTTCTCGGACCAGATATCTCCTATTTCTCGAGGGAGCGACTCCCTTTAGAAACTGAGATTCGTGGCTATGCAGAGGTTCCGCCGGAACTCGTCGTCGAAGTTGTCTCCCCGAGCGACACCCCGAGGGAAGTTGCTGGCAAGGCCAACATGTGGCTCGTCGGTGGTGTCCAACTCGTTTGGGTCGTCTGGCCCGAGACCAAAATGGTCGAAATCTACCGACCAGACAACCAGCCCGAAACCCTCAGGGAAGCAGACACTCTCACGGGCGGCGAAGTTCTCCCTCATTTCACCGTAACCGTCGCAGACATCTTCGAAAACTAGCTACGATCCGTATTTGCGTGCCACGCCGGGACGCGCGACCCATACTCACTGAGTCTTAGGACGCGAGAAACACGAAGTAAATGCTAGAAACCAAGTATGCTGGCGCGACTATACTCCACAGCCAAGCTCCTGCAAATGGAGCAAGATGCGTCATTGGAAGCGAGACCACACCTACCGGGACATACATATCAATTTCTGCACTAAGGTCTGACACCCATCGTCTTTGCTTATTCCACATGACATATTCCATCCAGACGCCACTTACACCAAACAACCCGGCGAAAATGGAAAAGAATGCAGTATCTCCCCCGAAACTAATACTGAGCGCTACACCTAACAGCACAAAGTATGCGCCGATGATGGAAAAGACGGCTATCGGGAATACTATCCAAAGGATGATAACAATGCCATACGATCTTTCTGTAAGGCTATCAGCAGACCGCCACTTTAGCTGCTTGGCTGTAAGCATAAACCACGGCAGCAAGAGAAAAATCGACGCGATGGCGCCTCCCCCAAACGCACGCAAAACGGGCATACCCTTCCTGTGCGCGAGCCACGCCGTGATCGCACCTGCCGCAGGAGCCCAAACGAGTCCAAGCGACAAAAGTACGAGCATAGGCGATACGACAATGGTAAGAATGGCTAGCTGCCAGATGTAATTGTTCATCGCCTACTCGTATCTGGCATAAGGATTCACATCATCCGCGCATCATCAGGCCCCATACCCGGCGGCGGACTCTCCTCATGGGGACGCAGATCAGACCGAACACGCAGCCAGCGCGGCAGCGGCGCGCGTACCGGCCTTTCCTCCTCGGTCGCCGCAGTAGCAGCCTTTGTCTCCGGTCGGTGACGCGGCGGCGGATACAACTCCCGGATATTGGCCCAGATGGTGCGAATCTGACCCACGTCCTCCCGTGACGGAGGTATGCCCCCGTATCGCGCCCGCACAAAGGAATCCGTGAAGATGCCGATGTCCTGCCCCACAAACAGGCGACTCAACTCCGGCTGAAACTCTTGTGGCGTCTCCCACCCCTCGCGAGCCACCCCATGATCATCTGCCAGCGCAACAAGTCCACGATACGCACCGAGCGCGACGGAAACGGGATTATTGGGATCCAGATTGGCCGTGATCTCGTCGTGCTTGGGCGGTCGGCGGAATCGCGCGGCCAGCGCCGACAACGCGGACGAAAGGTCTTCGACAATCGTCGTTTCGCCCTGTAGGCGCTCGCGCTCCTCGTCCATCTCCCCTTGGGAACGCCGGCCGCGCACTCCCGAGAATAGACGCCACAGGATCCAACCGACCCCCAAGACCGCCGCCGTCACCGCCGCCCAACCCAGGATGCGAGACAGCCAATACAGCAGCCTGTTCTCGCCTTCGTCACGCGTGAAAATCCGCTCATAGTCCGGCGCGGACGGCAGGTTAAATTCGACGCTTTCTCCTTCAGTGGAAAAGATGTTGATCACGGCAAAGAACGCCCACACAAAGGCCTGGATGATAATTTCAAAGACCCAGCCGACAACGGCCAGCACCGGCAGGAACAGCCGCCCGGCCAACCCGAATACCGTTGCGGCCACCCGCCCCAGCTCGCCCTCCGCCAGCACGGCCAGCAGGAGGCTGCCAATGAGGATGCCACCCACGGTCAGCGCCATCATCCGCGGCCAATCCTTCAGACCCGCGCTCTGCTCCGGGTCCATTGAAGTGATATGGATCAGCGCGAACGATGCAATCCCCATACCAAAGAAGAGGAACGTGGGGATCGGCGCGCCGGAATAGCCGTCGATCAGGACATCAACAACCACTCCCACTACGACAACGGCAACGCCGATGCGGAACGACTGCGCCAGCGTATTGACCCAGACGAATTCCTGTCCCAGGTGCGTGCCGCGCCACCAGAAAACGCCCAGCATGATGCCACCGACGATCGGATGACGCCCTTCCTGCCAGTCCTGCCAGAACCACAGCGGCCACGAAAAATCCCAACCCACCTGCGGCAGCATGACAACGCCGAGGTAGATAACTATCGCGCCGCCGCCCGCTACGATGCCCCGTGCTGCCGCCATAGGCGCGTCCGCGGGAACAACCCAGCGCGTGAGGATATAGCCGGACACTGTGACGATTAGCGCCAGCCAGACCGGAACCAGGCTCTCCCCCGCCCCGATCATCAGCAGCGCAAGAGCGCCCGCAATGGTGATCCACGCCACCTCCATCGTGAGGCGCGCGCCCTCCAGTGCCAGCGGCGCCCATCTCATGGCGTTACCGCCTGTGTTGGGGCGGCATCCTCCACGCGGCGACTCACCCCTGGTCGGAAGACCGCTTCATGCTCCAGCTGCGCCATCTGATGCCCAATCTCATGCACGATGATGTCCGGATCAGACAGCAGTGGTGACGGTGTTTCGGAAGTCCAGACCACGCTTGGCCTTGCCCCCGCCCGCCGCAGGCTATGTAGCGCATCGATCGTTTCCTCATCGATCATGCTCGTGACAAGTACCACGGTTGCGCCGGTCGGCAGCCGCCGCGTCTGCTCCAACAGGAACTGCCCCATCGCTTGCCGACCCAGCGGTGTCACCACCGCAAGGCTTTCAAGCACCGTCGCCAGTTGCTGGCGCGTTCGATTCGGCATCACCCGGATCGGCTCATCCGTCAGTGGCGAGACGCTGTTCGTCATCAGCCCGAAGGACATCTTTCGCGCATACGCCCATTCCGCAATGGACGCCGCCGCCGTCACTCCCCGCTCCAGCAACAGCGGTGAATAACCCCACTGCCCCTCCGCTTGCGTCAGCGTCTGTGCGTTGAGCGCAAGAATCATCGTCTCCGAGACCGACGGCGAGAATAGCCGCACCGTCAACGCCTGCGACCGCGCCGTCGCTTTCCAATCAACACGTCTCAGCGAGTCCCCCGCCTCAAACGGCCGCAGACCCCGCAGTCTGCTTGGATCCTCGTGATATGGCAGGCCACCACGCTGTTCTCCGAACGGGCGGCGCGCCGGAATCCCGATCGTCGGCAGCGGCAGTGTTTGCGGATAGACGATGACGTGATCCCACTTCGGCTCAAGGCGCTCACTAAAGAAGAACCCGAACACGTCTCCGCTTGTCACGCTTGCCGGCCCGAATCGATACAGCCCGCGTTTGGTGCATTCCATCGTGAAATGCCACGTTACCCGTTCGTACCGCGCAAGCGACGTTGACCGCGTCGTCGTGTATGAGCCCTGCTCCACGCGAATCGTCCGCGGCTTGTCCGCCTCCTCAAGCCCGGATGGGAATTGGTCCTCAAGCGTGACCCACGGCATGGGGATCGCCTTGCGATTCGTCACACGAAGATTAACGGTCACGCTATCGCCGACAAACGCCCGCGTCTCGGAGAGAGACCGTTCAAACGTCACCCGGGCCAGTGAAACGCGGTTCCACCCATACGCAACCAGGTACGTCAGGATGATGAGTGCGCCCAATCCGACGAGTAGACCTTGCCCGGTCGCAAGGCCAACGACCATCAACAGGCCGAACGTGATTACCCAACCGCCCGTGAGGGTGAGCATCTCTAGCGGTCCGCGGCCACCTCTTCGGCCACGGCATCGTCCTCCGGCTGCCCGCTGATCGGCACGGGCACGGTGCGGAGAACATCATCCACGACGTCAAGGGATGTCAGCCCGCGTAGGCGCGCTTGCGCATTCAGAATGACACGATGAGTCAGCACGTATGGCGCGAGACGCTTCACGTCGTCCGGCGTCACATAGTCCCGCCCCTGCTGCAGTGCCAACGCCTGAGACGCGTGGTGAAGCGCCAACGACGCCCGCGGACTCCCGCCGAGATCCAGTGACGGATGATCACGTGTGGAGTGAACGATTCCGATGATGTACTCCTCCAGCGCCGGCTCCACCCGCGCAGTCGCAATCTGGTCCTGCAGTGACAGCAGCTCCTGGGTCGAAAGAACCGGCCGCACCCGTTCCAGTGGGTCGTCTGCGTTGAATCGATGGATCATCCGCGCCTCTTCCTCTGCCGAGGGAAAGCCGAGACTCAATCGCATAAGGAATCGATCCAACTGCGCCTCCGGCAGCGGGAACGTCCCCTCAAGTTCGATAGGGTTCTGCGTGGCCATGACTACAAAAGGCGCGGGCAGCGGCAGGGTCTCGCCCTCGATCGTCACCTGCCCTTCCTGCATCGCCTCCAACAGGGCCGACTGCGTCCGCGGCGTGGCGCGGTTCACCTCATCAGCCAAGAGAACCTGCGAGAAGATCGGCCCCTGCCGCATCTCAAAGTCCCCGGAACGCTGATTGTAGTAGTTGATGCCCGTGATATCCGCCGGCATTAGGTCCGGCGTGAACTGCACGCGACTGAACGTGCAGCCAAGCGAGGCGGCCAACGCCTTGGCAAGCGTCGTCTTGCCGCTCCCCGGCACATCCTCAAAGAGAAGATGCCCACGGCACAACAGCGCCGTGATTGCCAACTCGATGACGTCATCCTTACCCACGATGACGGACGCCACGCTTTCCGCTACACGCCGCGCGGCCTCTTGAACAGTTAAGGATTCGTTAGCGATTACCCGCCCCCTCCAACCGGTTCACACAAGTCTACGGGCTGCCCTGCCAAGCGGCAAGGAACGCGCCCCCAACACGCAATCCCACGTGCCTCGCACTTCACACCCCCCTGCCTGACTGCTACGATGAGACATGGTGGGGGAATGTCCGCGCGAGGCGCGGCTGCCCGCACAAGAAGCAGAATCCAAATGGGGAGGACACAAATGCCGGACACGATTGTCTCTCACGACGTTGACCTGGTTAAGGGGTATGCCGCGCATCCGATGGCGGACGGCAAGTACCCCGGCATCGTCGTGATCCAGGAGTGGTGGGGCCTTGATGAGCACATCCGGGACGTCACCCGCCGATTCGCGCGACAGGGCTACACCGCCATCGCGCCTGACCTGTTCCACGGTGATGTTGTAAACGAGCCCTCCGAAGCACAGAAGCTGGCGATGGGCCTCGATCGTGGCCGCGCAGTTCGTGACACGCGCGCAGCCATCGACTACCTCAAGAACTCCGAGCTCTCTAACGGCAGCGTCGCAGTCATCGGCTACTGCCTCGGCGGCGGAGTCTCGCTGCTCACCGCAACGCAGGACGATGGCGTCAACGCGACGATCGTCTACTACGGCGGCATCCCTGATCCTGCCGACCAGCTCGACAGCGTGAACTCCCCCGTCCTCGCCATCTTTGGCAGCGACGAGGCCGAGCGCGCCAACCAGCTTGAGAGCGAGTTGAACGCCCGAGGCAAGTCCGTCGAAAAGCACATCTACGACGGCGCGACGCACGGCTTCTTCAACGACTCCGGCCAGGGCCACCACGCCGAGGCCTCCGCCGACGCCTGGGAAAAGACCCTCGCATTCCTAAAGGCCAACGTCCCGGCCTAACACCCAAAACCCGGAACAGAAAGGCGGGGGGGGGGGGAGGGGCGCCCCCCCCCCCCCCCTTTCCCCCCCCCCCCCCCCCTCCCCTCTTCCCCCCTTTTTTTTTTTTTTTCCGCCGCGGAAAACATCTTCCCCCCCCCCCCCCCCC
>JAPOOK010000051.1 GCA_026713485.1 Chloroflexota bacterium
ACCACCGGCTCGTCCATCCCGTGTTCGGTGTGGCCCGGCAGAGGCGTCACGATGGCCAGCGCCTCGGACAACCGCGCCAGTGTCGCAGCCGCCAGCCGCGCCCACAGGAAAACGTCCTCCGACTCCACCTGGTGGAACTGATGACGAATCGTCTCCTGGCGGCTGGTCGGTACCTCGGATGACCGCAACAAAACCTCCACGTAATACCGATACGCCCGCCCGGTCGGCGTTGCCCCTGCAGACGAGTGTGTGCGTTCTACGTAACCCTCAGACTCAAGCTCGGCAAAAGTGTTCCTCACGGTCGCCGAACTCACCTCGAGTTCATGCCGCTCCACCAGCCCGCCCGAACTCACGGGCGCTGCCGTCGCGATATACTGCTCCACCAACAGCCGCAGCAATTCCGATTGCCGCTCTGCCAAGTCCTGAGTCATCGTTTTCACCGTTACATTGTGAATTTTGTCACCGGCCTGCCGCTTGCGATTTTCGTGGTCGTCAGGCTGTTGACGGGAATTAGCAGTCTCATTCATTGACTGCTAATTCCCGTTCAGACTACTCATGCACACTACCCATGTCAAGCCAATCCACCCACCATTCCCTCGTTGACCACCAATCGGCCTCATTGCTACAGTTGTCGAGGTGCTTATCGTGCCCGGTAGTTCTCGCATTCATTCCAGAGGTGTTTATGGCTGCAACACATATGACAGGCGCACTTACCCTCTCTGATCACGTTTTTGGGGGTCTCGTGCCCCGATACCGCGCGGCCCTTCTCGTGGTCGCAGGTGCGCTTTTCGTCGCCGTCGCCGCCCAGGTTTCTTTAACCCCGCCGCAATGGTACGCAAACGTCTTTAGCTCCATCGGCCTGCCAATTGAAGGCACCCCTGTGCCGATTACACTTCAGACCCTTGCCGTCGGCCTGACCGGTGCCGCGCTTGGCAGCAGGCTCGGCACCATGAGCCTGCTGCTCTATCTGTTTGCGGGCATCGCTGGCCTCCCGGTCTACGCTGGATCCGTCGGGGATATCCTGTCAGGAGAAGTCGCCTTTGGTGCAACTGATGGCAGTCTCTGGGGCGGTGCAACGTCCTTCTGGTCAATGCCGTCTTTCGGCTACATCATTGGATTCGTTATCGCCGCCACACTCATTGGCCGCCTGGCCGAGCGAGGATGGGACCGTAGTTTCCTTTACACAGCCTTGGCCATGCTGGCAGGAAGCGTTGTGATCTACGCCTTCGGACTCCCGTGGCTCCACATGTCTTTCGACAACATGACAATAAGCCTTACTCTGGATTGGGGACTGTGGCCGTTCGTTCCCGGCGACATTCTCAAACTTCTCGTGGCGGCTGGCGCCCTACCAGGCGCGTGGGTACTCCTCCGCCGTGAGCCGAAGTTGAAAGAATCGGAGGATCAACTCTAGACGTGGACATTACCTATCTCGGTGGATCAGGCTTTCAACTGCGTGGTAGAGACGCATCTCTCTTTGTCGACCCGACGGCCTCGCCTGACCGCCGTGCCAACGCGCGCGCCGTCCTCATGAGCGGCTATGGCCTGGAGCCCGCCGTCGACGTCGGTGATGCACGCGTCATCAGTCGCCCGGGCGAATACGAGGTCTCCGGCATCCTGATTCGCGCCATCCGCACAAGCAGAGCCTCTGCTGACGACGCCTCGCACCAGGGAGGCATGGCATATACGGTCTCAATTGATGGCGTAGGTATCTGCCATCTCGGCCATCTGAGCCGCGCGCTCACCACCGCAGAAATCTCGGAACTCGGCGAGGCTGACGTTGTCCTGTTGCCGGTGGGCGGCGAGGAGACTCTTGCTCCCAATCTTGCGGCACAGGTCGCTACGCAACTCGGTCCCAAGATCATCATTCCCATGCTCTGGCAGGGTGAAGTGGAGCGTTCGATCACCGAAGCCGTTACAGCTGCGCCCGCGCAGGACGAGGCCGAAGATGGGGCAGGTGACGCTGAGGAAGCCCCGCCGGCCCCCGTAGAGACCGTTAACGTCCCCTCTCTTGAGCCGTTTCTCCGGGAACTGGGCATCCGTTCCCTGACTCCACATGACCGACTCTCAGTCACACCCACTAACCAGCCACCCACCCAACAGGTCAGCCTGCTCCTGCCCCGCTCCTGATTAGTCGCCTGGGCCGGGCGCCAATCGACGGCAGAAGCCTATCTCAATGACAATTCGGACAGCGTGACGTGCGCCTTCCGCGCAGCTGATTACATGCGGTCAGTCAGCCCGCTCCACGTGAACCGTGACAATATCAAGCCCGTAGTACTTGCTGTGGCGCACGGACGCCGCATAGTGACGCAAGAGACGATAGGACAGCTCATTCTCATCCGTAATCTCTGGGGATTCCCCAAGGAGAGCAAGTCGATCCTCCAGGTTCCCTTCCGACGGCCCGGACACGAGCTCCAGTTCTGCTGATGTGCCCACCATTCTGATGGAAGCCATCGCTTTCCTGTCGTCATCTGAATCAGTGTCGCTTTCCGTAAGAAGCCCGGAAAGAGCCTCCTCACCTACCAGCGTCAGCCGGCCTGTTGCGTCCTCCGACCAATGGGTCCTTTGAGCGAAGTCCTGTAAAAAGTCCCGTAGTTGAGTGAACCCCGCCGTTCCGCCCTCCAGGCGAATTCGCTTCCGCCGTTGAGAGGTCAACTCAAGGAACAGCACCATGATGAGCGCCACAATCGCTCCGCCCGTCATGCCGTTCTCAAGAAGGAGACTCATGAATCCGTCCCCCAGTGATTCACCGAAGATCTGCGCGTTCGTAAAGCCCACGCCTGCCCAGAATGCCAGCCCGATGATGGCCGCCTTCCGGTGATCCACACCGTCATTAATGACAATCTTCATCCCCTGCACAAACAGCAACCCGATGAGCACAGTCATGTAAGCGCCGGCCACCGGCGACGGTATTGCCACCAGGATCGCCGTTATTTTAGGGAAGAACGCAAACAGGATGAAGGTCAGGCCAATCACCACTCCTACGCGCCGTGCCCCCACGCCGGTGATCTCCACCATTGCTACGCTGCTGGAATACGTCGTGTTGGGTACCGTGCCGGAAAGTCCCGAAAGGAGATTCCCCACGCCGTCCGCATTGATTGCCCCCTGTGCCACACGGAAATCCGGCGCGGGCGGGGTCCTTCGCGACACTCGTTGAATCGCTACTCCGTCTCCCAACGTTTCAATTGCGCCGACAGCTGTCACCATCGCAAAGGCGGGAAGCAGTGCCCAGAAATTCGCGCCAATATCCAACGATAGACCCGGCCATTCCTCGAACGGCGCGCCGATCCAGGCAGCCTCTGTGATGACGCTGGTGTCATACAGTCCGAACACCGCCGCCGTCGCGGTTCCCGCGGCGATGCCTATAACTGGTGACCACAGGCGCAGCGAAGGCGGCGCCCGAAGAACGAGACCGACCGTTATCGCCAGTGTCACGGCGGCGGATGCCATCGCTCCCTCCACAGGTTGTCCGGGTTCCACAGCGTCTAGCAGCCCGAATGCGATGGGCATCACCGTCGCAGCGATGAGCATAATGACCGTGCCGGTCACCACGGGGACGAATATTCGCCTCGTGAGAGACAGTTTCATGCCAATCAGGAATTGCATGAGGGACGATGCCACGATCAGCGAGGCCATCAGTGCCGGTCCGCCATTGGCAAGCGCGGCAACGCATGCGGCCAGGAATGCCCCTGATGTTCCCATGATGAGAATGTGACCGGAGCCGAAACGCCAGAACCGGACTGCCTGCAAGACCGTCGTGGATCCGCTCACCAGAAGCGCCGCGAATACCGCCCAGGAAGTGTAGGACTGTGACTGGTCCCCAACGCGCATCACGATGACGACCCCCAGCACAACGGCGCCAACGATAATCATCGCGCCCTGTACCCCGGCCCCCAGGGTCATGAGAAGGGGTGGGTGCTCGTCAGGTTCGAATCGTACGTGTTGGTTGACTTGGGACATTGTTAGATCCGATCCGGGTTTGTAGGAATTGAGGACGGGGGTGAATCATTCACCCCCGTCCTTTAGTTTCGCCTTATGGCTGATGCCATCAAGATTTAGGCAGGATCCGTGATCGGCTCCGTGTACATCTGCTTCAAGTCCCGCTTCAGAACCTTGCCCAGCGGGTTGCGTGGGAGAGGCTCCTCGGAGAACACCACGTGCTCCGGCCTCTTGAAACTGGCCAGCCGTTGGCGTGAGTACTCGATCAACTCATCCTGTGATGCCGCCTGACCGGACTTGAGCACAACGACAGCTCGAACACGCTCCCCCCATTGTTCATCCGGGATGCCGATGATTGCCGCCTCGTCGACGGCGGGATGGGACATCAGTGTCTGCTCTACCTCTTCAGGGGAAATCATCTCCCCCGCGCGCTTGATGAAGTCCTTGGCACGACCGGTGAGGAAGATGTAACCCTCATCGTCCTGGTAGCCAAGGTCGCCCGTGAACAGCCAGCCGTTCTTGATCGTCTCCGCCGTCACGTCGTCCTGCTGCCAGTAGCCCTTCATGAGCTGCGGACCGCTGGCGATGATCTCGCCTTGCTCGTTGGTGGGGACATCTGTGCCGTCCTCATCCACGATGCGGATCTCGACGCCCGGGAGCGGCTTGCCGATGGAACTGAGTCGCTCGAACTTCTTCTCGCGTTCCTCCTCGGACAGGCCCTTCACGTTGTGATCATCCGGCATCAGTGCCGTGATCGTCGCGGAGGCCTCGGTCTGGCCGAAAGCGTTGATGAACTGGGTGTCTTCCAGCTCGATAATAGCGCGCTTGATGACCTCCTTGGGCATGGGCGCAGCGCCATAGGTAAGCACATCCAGGCTGGAGAGGTCGTAGTTCGGGCGCGCCTCGTGGTCGAGGAGCATCTTGAGCATCGTCGGCACCATCATGGCGCGCGAAACCTTCTCATCCTGCACCAGCTTCATCCAGGACTCCGCCTCAAACTGGCGCTGGATGACAAGTGTGCGCATCCCGAATATCGCGGAGATAACGGCCTGCATCCCTGCCACGTGGTACAGCGGAACGGTCAGGATGTTCTTTTCTACCTGGTCCGGCTCCACTGGCGTCACGTTGCTAAGGCTGTAGCTGCTGACGCCGCCGAAGGTCAGCATTACGCCCTTGGGCAGGCCTGTCGTGCCCGCTGTAAACATCAATATTGTCGTGTCGTCGTCGTCCACCTCAGTCGTGATGTCATCTGTCGGCTGTCCCGAAAGGACATCCTCGTACGCCTCCCAGCCGTCCGCCGTGCCCTCTAGCGAGACGTAGTGCTCGACCGTGTTCAGTGATGGCCGCAGCTCATCAACCATGCCCAGATATCGCGAGCCCGTGATAACCACCTTGGACTCCGAAGCGTTGACCATGTGGCGGATTTCCTCCGCCCGCCCCCGGAAGCTCAAGGGCACAAAGATCGCCCCGAGCTTGGCCGCCGCGAAGTAGGTCTCGATGACCTCATTGCAGTTCACCTGCATGATGCCGACGCGGTCTCCACTGCCGACTCCCCAGGACTGCATTCGGCTCGCCAGCTGGTTTGATCGCGCGTTCAACTCTGCATACGAAAGGCGCGTGTCTTCAAAAACAATCGCTTCCTTGTCAGGCGCAATCATGTTCGCAATTGACAAAAATTCAGCAGTGTTCATCCGTGATATCCCCTCCCGATTACTTTTTCCGGTTGAGTAACTCGCCATCGCGGCAATAGTGCCGTGATCGGCGAAACCCCCTCCCGATCTGCCCTACCACGTGGGCCACTGTAGCTAGCAGATACTAGCAGAGCGACGCCTTATTGTCACCATTCTGAGGCATGTCAGGCGGCGCAAAATGCCACCTGACATGCACGTAGTCGTCAGCGCCTCAGCCGGCGGTTGGCGTCACCTCAGGCTGCCCTTGGCCGGCCTCACATGCCAGTGCAGCCGCAAACAGGTTTTGCATAGCCATTTCGGCTTGCGCCTCATCACTCAGCATGGCCAGAAGAGCCTCCTCGCCGCCAAGCTGTTCCTCAAGACATTGCAGTGCTGATGGCGGTGGCAATTCCATCCCCTGGCTTGCCGCCCAGGCTGCGGCCTCCTCATCGCTAAGGCACAGCTGGACTCGTACTGCTCCGGCGATGACCTCACCAAAACTCTCCGGTGGCGGCCCCATGCCAAGAACGCCGGGATTCTCAGCCGCGATCCCTGTTATGCAGCTGCGAGTCTCGGAACTCAGCCCACCTGCCTCCGCGGAGAGGTTCGCCACCACGAATCCGACTGTGCTTTCCGTCCCCAGGCACTGGATGGGGAAATCACCAACGCCTCCCTGAAGGCTCGCTACAGGAACATCCGCAATCAGATTGAACGCGTCAGCCCCAATAGCCTCACGTATGCACGTTCCTTCTTCCTCTGAGAATGCAGCAACAACTTCGCGCACAGTTGTCGTTGCGGTTATATCCAGTTCATTGATGGAGACAGCGACCGGGACGGGAGTAGGCTCCGGCGTCGCTGTAGCCGTGGGAGTGGGCGGTATAGGTGTAGCGGTTGGGATCGGTGTTGGCGTCGGTTCAGATTCACACGCCCCTGCAAACAACAGAACCCCGGCAATCGCCGCAAGTGCCGCGCCGCTAACGACTAAACGTCCAAAATTCCGTGCCAAGACCTTGCCTTTCACTCTCCAAATGCGGATGTCACATATCCAGTCTACGAGTCGACCAAGTTCTTGAGCAGGTAATAGCCGGTACTCGTCGGTACTAACCCGTTATCGAGAACCGCTGGATCAAGGGCGTCAACCTAAAGAGTTGCTGCTAGCGCCGCCTCTATTCGCAAACCCTCTGCCAACGTGACGTCCGCCCCCCGCCGCAGTGCAGCCTTCGTCGCCGCCCGTGCCTCATGCGGCAGCCGACGTGTCTCAGCCAGCAAGGTATTTGTCATCTCTGCCAAGCGCTCCGCAGGTATAACGCGGTGTATTACTCCCATCCGCAGAGCCTCTTCCGCATCGAACCAGCGGCTTGTCAGCAGCAGGTCCAACGCCTGTGCTCGCCCAATCACACGCGGTAGAGATTGGCTTCCCGTCGCGAACGGGATCATCCCCAGCGCCACCTCAGGCAGTCGGAACCGCGCATCATCCGTCGCGATGCGAAAATCGCAGCACAGGGCCATTTCAAGGCCGGAACCGATAGAAAACCCGTGCATCGCCGCTACTGTTGGCACCGGCAGGGAGCGCAGCAGCGACCACACATCGCGCAGGTACCGTGCCTCACGAGCAATGACGCGTGATGGGGCGGTCCCGAACTCCGTCAGGTCCGCTCCCGAGCAAAATGCTCGCTCACCTGCGCCCGTAATCAGTACGGCGTCCAGGTCAGGATTCGCGTGCAGCTCTGTCAGGATGGCGAAAAGGTCATCCCGCATCTGAACGTTGAATGCGTTCAACTGATTAGGGCGATTGAGCGTGATGTGCGCGAGACCGGAATCATCCACCTCGCACAGAGCCGCCGGCTCGTTCTGTCCCGACTCCGTCATTAATTCACCTGAAGAATGGAATCCACAGGATGTACCCGGGCGGATTACCGCTGCTGGCCCTCACCGCCGCCACTATCGTCCAGATAAGCCACAAAATGCCAAGGATCAGCATGAGGAACAAGGCAACAAGCAGGAGTACAAGCGTCTCCCAGAACCCGCCGATAATCTCCTCCTGCTCTCCGGCGATTGTCCCGACGATGAAGAAGGGAATCATCAAAATGAACAGGACAATGAAGTAGATGAAGAAACTGATATGGAAATTGAGTGCCTTCTTGCCGTGGAAGTCGACCATGTCCGACCTGCCACGGAAGATGAGCCAAACAATCAGCGGGCCCAGTATGCCCCCAACCCCGGACGTCAAGAGCGAACTCAGTGCAGAAAGGTGAATCAGCATCGACCAGTTACGCTCTTCCCGATGCCAGGTATCACCATAGACCGGCCCGGGTGGCCTCTCAGGCCGGGGTGATTCGTTCTCCATCGCGTCCTCCTGCCAGACCGAATCGACTCTACTTGAGGAATCCGATGGAGAGAATGTACCCGGGCGGATCCCCTCGACTTGCCCGCACTGCCGCAACAATCGTCCACACAATTGAAACGATGCTGAGCCCGATGACGAACGGGATGCCGATGAGCAAGAAAGAGAACAGGACGGCAATCACTATCCAGATGGTCATGCTGATCTGAAAGTTGAGCGCCCGCTTTCCGTGGAAGTCGAACATGTCTGAGCGCGCTCGGAACATGAGCCAGACAACCAGCGGAGCAATGATATTAGCGAAAGGGAAAAGCAGTTCGGCAAACGCGCTCAGATGCACCAGGAGCGACCAGTTGCGCTCCTCCGGGTTGCTCACCGGGCCGTAGTAGGCTTGGCTGCCCACGCCCGGAGAGGAGCTTGTTACCGCGGGATCGGCAGCTGAGCCCGGCACGTAATCCCCCTGCTGACTTTCCTCAGCCTGGGGCTGCTGATCGCTATCGTCTGATTCGTCGTCCGGCCTGTCCTGCTCCGCCTGCGTCATCGCACACCTCAATCCTGCCTATAAGACGCCACCAATTGTAAACCTGGGGCGGGAAGGCGTCAAAGAACTTGCTACTCCCCTCTGAACTCCGGATCCCGCCGCTCAAGGAAAGATTGAATCCCCTCCTCGCGATCCTTCGTCGTTTGCAAGATCATCGTGAGGTCAGTCTCCAGCAGGATGCCCTGGTCAAGCGTCATCTCAGAGCCTGTCGAGATAACTTCTTTCGCGTAACGCGCCGCAATCGGCCCGCCGGCAAGTATCTGCGCTGCTATCTCCTGCGCCGTGGTCAGAACGTCGACGGGTGGCGCCACCCGATTGACCAGCCCCATACCCAGCGCCTCTTCGGCTCCTATGGTTCTGCCGGTCAGCAAGAGATCCGTCGCATGGGCAGGCCCCACGATGCGCGGCAGGCGCTGAGTCCCACCGTCCCAGGGAATGAGTCCTTGCAGCGCCTGACCCATCCGGAACTGGGCCGTTTCCGCGGCCACGCGGATATCTGCCGCCAGCGCCAACTCAAGCCCCTGGTCATAAGCGTCTCCATTAATGGCGGCGATAACGGGAAACGGTAGGGAGGCGACGGCGCTTGCGCATCGATAGCTGTCAAACAACGCTTGAGCCACGTGTCCCGATGCGGCCTCAGCAGATTCAGTAAGGAAAGACCGGCTTGCCCCTCGTGAGAAAGCAGCCGTATCGCCGCTGGGCCCATCCTTCGCCTGATCGACCCCGGTGACTATCAGCGCGTCAAACGGGCTGTCCTCCCGTAATGACGCGCACAGATCCCTCAACGCGAACGCCAATGCGCGGTCGATGAGATTGTCGGGAGGGCGGTTTAGGACGGCAATCAGCAGACGGCCCTCAGGCCGAAGTGTGATCGAATCGTTGGTGCTCATATATGCTGCACGGCTGTCCTTGCCACGTAACACGATTGTAACCCTCGTGTAACTGGCACGACACAGAACCGGCACAGCATTGGTGATGTTACGCGGGCAAAGCCGCGTCGTTTGGTGTTCTGGAAGGAGGACAGGATGGGCGAGTTCAATAGCGGCGATACTGCCTGGATGTTGATGTCGACAGCACTTGTGCTGTTCATGACACCGGGCCTTGCTTTCTTCTATGGCGGACTGGTGCGTGGACGAAACGTCATCAGCACGATTTCACTCAGCTTCGTGTCGATGGCCGTGGCCAGCCTTGTCTGGGTGCTCTGGGGATACAGCCTGGCATTCGGCGACGGCGGAGACCTTAACGCATTTGTAGGCGATCTTTCCTACATAGGCCTCTCCGGCATCGGCATCAACGATGGAGGGAACATTCCTGATCTCCTCTTCGTTGCATTCCAGATGATGTTCGCCATCATCACACCCGCCCTGATAACGGGCGCAATCGTGGAGAGGTTCAAGTTCACCACGTACATCGTCTTCCTTGTCCTGTGGCTGACCCTCGTCTACGCCCCCATTTGTCACTGGGTCTGGGCCGAGGGCGGCTGGCTCTTTGAAATGGGTGCGCTTGATTTCGCGGGCGGCACAGTCGTCCACATCAACGCGGGCGTCGCGGCGCTCATCGCCGCTGTCCTAGTGGGACGCAGGCGCAGGCCGGCACTTGAGCCGCACAACGTCCCGTACGTCGTTCTAGGCGCGGGCATCCTCTGGTTCGGGTGGTTCGGCTTCAACGCCGGTTCCGGCCTGGCGGCCAACGGGCAGGATGCAAACGCTCTGCTCGTCACCAATACGGCTGCGGCTGCAGCAGCGCTGACGTGGGGAATCCTTTCATACATCCAGACTGGTCGAATTAGCACTGTCGGCATTGCCACCGGCGCAGTGGCCGGCCTCGTGGCCATCACACCGGCTGCGGGATTCGTCAATGTCATGGGCGCTCTTGTGCTCGGAATAGGCGCAGGAATCATCCCGTACTTCTTCGTGCTCTATAGGCCGCGAATGGGTTTCGACGATGCGCTTGACGTCTTCGGCGTGCACGGCGTCGCAGGAATCTGGGGCGCGCTTGGTACCGGAGTCTTCGCCATTGAGGCTATTGGCGGCACGGCGGGACTGCTTGAAGGCAACCCGGAGCAGATGGGAGTGCAGGTGGTCGGTGTTGTCGCAACCCTCGCCTACTCCGGCGTCGCCACATTCGTCATCCTCAAGGTGCTGGACTTGATCCCCGGCCTTGGACTGAGGGAACCGGAGCCTGCCGAAGATGAGGGTCTTGACTTGGCTGCGCACGGTGAGCGCGCGTATGTCGCGGACGGCGCAGACTAGACCTGCTTCAAGGAATGACTACAATCGGGAGCAACGCGAGAGCGGGAACCGATCCCGCGGCCCGGCGGTCCAACACCGCCGGGCCGCCCAGAAGGGAATAGGAGACGACGATGCTGAGCATAGAGGCGATTATCAGGCCTGAAACAATTGAGGACGTGGTAGGAGAGTTGGAGGCCGTTGGCTGCCGCAAGTTCTACTACGCCAATGTCACCGGCACGGGCCGACAGGGCGGAGTTGAAGTGTTCGTCGGCCGCGCGGGGCAAATGACCCGCCGCCACGAACGCCCAAGGACGATTCTTCGGGCCGTCGTCGAAGACGGTATGAAAGATGACGTGATCAATGCCATCATCCGTGGCGCCCGTAGCCCGGGCGACGGTGAGGTAGGCGATGGCAAGATCTTTGTTTCTAGTGTGGAGGATGTCATCCGCGTTAGGACTGGCGAATCGGGCGAGGCAGCCATCTGACGGGGAAAGGCGTGTGGGGGTCATATCCGCGGCGGGCACTGCCTGCCGCGGATACGCTTTTTGGCGCGTCCCCCTATCACCAGGCTTCAAAATTCCCTATAGTTTGTAGGGACGGTGAATCCTTCTGGCGAATGGGAGACAGGCAACGATGACATCTGCGGCAGAACCCTTTGAGCGAGTTGACATCGATAGAGCGCGAGAACTTATTGATAGCGGCAGTGTTGCGCTGATTGATGTCCGCGAACAGGAAGAATGGGATGACGGTTACATTGATGGAGCAACCCGCATTTCTGTGAACGACATCATCAGCATGAGCGCCGTTGACGATCTACCCAAGGATCAACCCATCGTCTTCTACTGCGCCGCCGGCGTCCGCTCTGCCCTGGCTTCGGAACTTGCCGCCTCTGTCGGTGTCCCAGGCCCGCTCTACAGCATGGAGGGTGGCTTCGACGCCTGGAAAAAGGCCGGCCACCCCACTGCGCAGGACTAAGCCTGCGCCTTCCGTTGACTACTGACCCGTACGAAGCCCAGCGTCCCATTATTGACGCCCTTAGTTCCCCTGCAACATATCCGCCTCGCGACGGCGTAGACACCGTCGAAGTCCGCGAAACCCACACCGCCGTTGTCTTCCTGGCCGGCAACCGCGCCTACAAGATGAAGAAGGCCGTCGACTACGGCTTCCTGGACTTCACCACCCTCCGAAAGCGCCGCCACTTCTGCTACCAGGAACTGTTTCTCAACCAGCGCGCCGCCCCGGACATCTACCGTGAAGTCCGCGCCGTTATTCCGAATGGACGGGGTGGCTACCGTATCGTCGCGGAAGAAAACCCCGCAGCCGTCGAGTACCTCGTCCAGATGGTTCGCCTCCCGGAAGACATGATGTTGGATGCGCGACTGGGGCGCGACGAAGTCACGCCGGAGATGATGGCTGAACTCGGGCGCATAGTCGCTAACGTCCACCATCATGCCGAGACAAGCGATAAGATTGCCGCTGCTGGTGATCTCGAAGGCGTCCGCTTCAATGTTGAAGAGAACTTTGAACAGACCGAGGCCTACATCGGCCGTACCATCCCGCAAGATACATATGACACCGTCTCCCAATACGCCCGCCGGTTTATGGAGCAGCGCGAGACACTGTTCCACTCCCGTTCACAAAACGGATTTGTCCGTGACACACACGGAGACCTCCACGCCCAGCAGATCTGTATCGAGGCCAATGGCCGCATCTCTGTCCTCGACTGCATCGATTTCAATGAGCGATTCCGCTACGGAGACGTTGCATGGGATGTCGGATTCATGGCCATGGACCTCGAAGCCCGCGGCCACCCGGACCTTGCCCGCGCCTTTGTCGACGGCTACCTGGATCAGGCTGATGATCCCGGGATGCCGGAACTCCTGAACTTCTACCAGTGCTACCGCGCGTACGTTCGCGGCAAGGTTGAGGGCTTTCGGCTGGATCAACCTGACCTGTCCGACAAGGAAGCCGCAGAAGTCAAGGAGCGGGCCGAGGCCTATTTCCGCCTTGCAGAGCAATACGCCCGCACCATGATTGGCCCCAACATCGTCCTCATAGGCGGTCTAATGGGAACCGGCAAGAGTACGCTGGCAGAAGGCCTCGCGCGGGAGCGGGGCCATACCTACCTTTCAAGCGACATCGTCCGCAAGAACCTCGCCGGCGTCCCTGCTGATGAACGCCACTTCGTTGAGTGGAATACTGAGATCTATTCACCTGAGATGACGGAGCGAACCTACGATGAACTCGCTCGTCTCGCCGGCGAAGCTCTGCAGGACGGCCGATCCGTCGTCATCGACGCCGCTTTCTCCAACGCCCAACAACGCAAGCGATTCTCAGACCTCTCAAACGCCGCAGGTGTCCCTCTCCTCATGGTCATCTGCGAACTCTCTGAAGAGGAAACTCGCCAACGCCTTGATGCCCGTGTTGAGGCAGGCGGCGTCCCCACGGATGGCCGCTGGGAAATCTACACAGCCCAACGCGACTCATTCCAACAGCCCGACGAACTTCCCGCCGATTCTGTCATCTGCCTTGACACCTCCGAATCACCCGAAGCTGTCACTGATACCCTCGTCTCGCGCCTGGACGCGGACACGATAGAATAAACACTGTCCCCGCTGCCACCATCAATCAATAGGAGAATGTGCCGAAGATGACCGTTACAGATATCGCCCATGACATAGCCAACCTGGCCCTGGCTGACGAGGGACAAAGGCGAATTGAATGGGCCGCGCGTGAAATGCCCGTCGTCAAACTGATACGGGATCGTTTCACCAAGGAACGCCCACTTGAAGGGCAGCGAATCGCCGCCTGCCTGCACGTCACATCTGAAACGGCCAACCTTATGCTCGCCCTCAAAGAGGGAGGCGCGGAGGTGCGCCTGTGCGCCTCCAACCCGCTCTCGACCCAAGACGATGTCGCCGCAGCGCTCGTCGCCAATCATGGCATCTCTGTCTTTGCAATCCACGGCGAGGACACGGAGTCGTACTACAAACACATCAACCAGTCCCTTGACGGCAACCCCACCATCACGATGGATGACGGCGCAGACCTCGTCGCCACCATTCACGGGGAGCGCACGGATCTGATCGAGGGCCTCCGCGGCGGCAGTGAAGAGACCACTACCGGCGTCATCCGCCTCCGCAGCCTCGCGCAGCAAGGCATGCTCAAGTACCCCGTCATCGCCGTCAACGATGCTGACACCAAGCACCTCTTTGACAACCGCTACGGCACCGGCCAGTCTACGCTGGACGGCATCACACGCGCCACCAACATCCTTTGGGCCGGCAAGACGGTCCTCGTCGCAGGCTACGGCTGGTGCGGGCGCGGCGTCGCTATGCGGGCACGCGGAATGGGCGCGCAGGTCATCGTCAGTGAATTCGACCCCATTCGTGCCCTGGAAGCTCTGATGGACGGCAACCGCGTGATGACGACCGCGGAGGCCGTGCCGGAGGCCGATGTCATCATCACCGTTACAGGCGACATCCATGCCATCGGCCGCAACCATATCCCCCTTCTCAAGGACAACGTCGTACTGAGCAACTCCGGCCACTTCAATGTTGAGATTGACATCCCGGCCCTCGAAGAAGCCAGCAACGGCTCCCGTGAGATGAGGTCCAATGTCGTTGCCTATGCAATGAAGGATGGTCGCACGGTCAATCTCCTGGCCGAAGGTCGCCTTATCAACTTGGCCGCCGCGGAAGGACACCCGTCCGCCGTCATGGATCTCTCCTTTGCGGACCAGGCGCTCGCCGCTGAGTATCTCTCCGGCGGTGAAGGTGCAGACCTTTCAAATGATGTCCACACCCTCCCACGTGAACTTGATTCGGAAGTCGCACGACTCAAGCTCCATTCCGTTGGCATTTCGATTGACTCGCCAACTGAAGAACAGACCAAGTACCTCGGCAGTTGGGAGATGGGCACCTGAGTCGCCCAAACGCAATACAGGCAAACGCGTCCGACAGGTCCGAAGCCGTGTCGATTCGAGCAACCGCGACCCTCGAGGAGCAGGAGCGATACGGCCATTGCTTCGCGTGCGGCGTCGCCAATGAATCCGGCCTCAACCTGGAATTCGAGGCAATTGAGGATGGCGGTGTCACCGCACTCTACGTTCCGCAGGAACGGCATCAGGGTTGGCCGAACGTCCTCCACGGCGGCATAGTGGCAACACTCCTCGATGAGGCTGCCGCCTATGTTGCATATGCGCGCGGCCAACACGCCGCCACCGCGCGGCTGAACGTACGCTACAGTCGCGCCGCGTCGCTTGACGCACCCCTGCGCGTGATCGCAACACTGGCAAAAGACACCCGGCGCATGCTTACTATAGAAGCCCGTGTAACAACCCTCGACGAAGAGAAAATCGCTAACGCGGAGGCCACACTCCTCCTCATGACGCCTAAACAGGAGCAGGAATACGGCCTGATCCCGCCGACCACCGAGCCGAACGACAATAGGCAGGGCAAAGCCTAGGGAGGAAACTGATAGATGACCACGTTCCTGCAAACGAGCGAATCAGTGACAGAAGGTCACCCGGACAAACTGTGTGATCAAATCTCCGACGCGGTTCTTGACGCAATCTTCGCAGATGATTCCACCGCCCGCGTCGCTTGTGAAACCCTCGTCACCAGGGGCCTTGTCTTCGTAACTGGCGAGATCACCACCAGCTCTTATGTTGATATCCAGGCCATCGTGCGGAATACCGTCAGGGAAGTGGGCTATACCGATTCCGACTACGGCTTTGACGCAAATACTTGTGGGGTCATCGTCTCGATTAATGAGCAGTCGCCGGACATCAAGACTGGCGTCGACGAAGCCGAAGAAATTCGTGGCGAGGGCGCTGCAGATGCTATTGCGAACCTCGGAGCGGGTGATCAGGGATCAATGGTTGGCTATGCTTGCCGCGAGACTGAAGATGCACTCGGAACCGAAAATGTCTTTATGCCCTTGCCCATTTATCTGTCACACCGATTGGCGGAGAAGCTGGCCGAAGTTCGCAAGAATGGTTCACTCCCCTATCTCAGGCCCGATGGGAAATCCCAGGTCACCGTCGAATACGAGGATGGCAAGGTTCGACGAATCGACAGCATCACGCTGGCTGCCCAACATGACCCTGAAGTAAGCAATGACACGCTCCGCCGAGACCTCAATGAATTGGTCATTCGGGAAGTTGTGCCGCACAACTTGATGGACAAGGAGACGAAGTTCCATATCAACTCCTCCGGTCGTTTCGTGATTGGCGGGCCCATGGCGGACGCCGGGTTGACCGGCCGCAAGATTCTCGTTGACACCTACGGCGCTGGCTACAAGCATGGCGGAGGCGCCTTCTCCGGTAAGGATCCGACGAAGGTCGACCGCTCCGGCGCGTACTACGCCCGTTACGTGGCCAAGAATGTCGTCGCAGCCGGCCTCGCGGAGCGTTGTGAGGTCCAACTCGCATACGTCATTGGACGGCGCGAACCCGCGTCCGTGTCTGTTGAGACATTTGGCACTGGCACAATCCCCAGTGACAGGATTGAAGAGCTGGTTCGCGCGAATTTCGATATGACTCCGGGTGCAATCATCACGCAACTGGACCTCATGAGCGCAGATGCCGGACGGCGGCCCCGATATCGTCGGGTTGCGGCGTATGGCCACTTCGGGCGGAACCATATCAATCGCACCGACGGAACTCACATTGAAGTCCCCTGGGAGCGCACGGATAAGGCTGATAATCTCCGCAAGGAAGCCGGCCTGCCCGACGAGCAAGACAGCTGACCGGCCCGGCTTGCGCGGCTCATGTTGACCGGAGGCCTAACCGCAGTTGTCCTCGCCGGTGGTGAAGGCACACGCCTCCGTCCACTCACCAATGAACTGCCCAAACCGGTCCTGCCCGTCGCAAACCGCCCCTTCTTTGAGTACATGCTGGATCACCTCAAAGAGGCCGGTGTCACGCGCGTCATCATGGCGCTCGGCTACCGTGCTGAGCCGCTAATCGAGAGTTTCGGTAACGGAAGTGCCTACGGCCTCCGCATTGACTATGAAGTCGAAGACCGGCCACTCGGCACGTCCGGCGCGGTTCGTGCCCTCCTGCCGGAACTCAAAGAGACCTTTCTTGTTCTCAACGGCGATTGCGTGACAGAGATCGACATCGCCGCCATGGTGGAACAACACGTGGAACGCCGTGAATACGCCACCCTCGCCGTCCACACCGTCGATGACCCGTCACGCTACGGTGTCGTCGTCATCGACGGCATCGGCTACGTCAGCCGCTTCATTGAGAAGCCACCCGGCCCGCGTTTCCCCGCCAACACCGTTAATAGCGGTGTCTATGCGCTGGAACCGGAGATGTTCAACTTCATCAGCGACGGCTTCACCATGTTTGAAAAAGACCTCTTCCCCACCGCCCTCATGGCCGGTGTTGAGATCGGCACGTTCCCGTGGGAGGGCTACTTCATGGACATGGGGACGCCGGCCAGCTTTCTGCAACTCAATCGTGATGTCCTGACGGGGATCGCCCCAACACGACGCGCCCTCTCTGAACCCGCCACCGCGCCCATCATCGAAGAGTCCGCCCGGCTCGACGGCCCTGTCAACTGCGGCAACGGGGTCACAATCGGCGCAAACGCCCGCATCATCGGCCCCGTCGTGCTTGGCGATGGTGTTGTTATCAGCGACTCAGCGCTCATCGAGGAAAGCGTCATTCTGGCCGGAGCGCACATCAACACAGGTGCCACCATACGAGGCGCAATCGTTGCCCAAAACGCTGTCGTGTCGGACGGAGCCACAGTCGAGCCCGGCAGCGTGTTTGACGGCGACGCAGCAGCCACCGCAGACGCCACAAGCGTCTAGCCTGCGCCATGGCAGCGCCCACTGACGGGCCCCCACAGGCATCCGTCCCCTCTTTTCTCGCGGGCCCGCTCCGCACGCTCCAATTCCGCGATTTCCGTATCCTTTGGGTCGCCACCATGGCCATGTCCATGGGCTTCTGGATGCAGCAGCTCACGTTGGGCTGGCTGGTGCTCGAGATCTCGGATTCAGCATTCTGGGTAGGCGCTGCCGAGGCTGCCCGCCTTGCCCCGTTCCTGCTCTTCGGCCTCGTTTCTGGCACCATCGCGGATCGCCTGGAACGGCGCATCCTCCTTCGTGTCATCGTCAGCTGCAACATCGTGCTAAGCGTCGCGCTTGGAATGCTGGAATTGAATGGGATGCTCTCCGTACCAGTCGCGATCGGCGGAGCATTCCTTTACGGCACGGTCAACGCCTTTCTCATGCCCACGCTCCAAGCCTATGTCCATGACATCGTTGGCAGTCGCTACATCGTGAACGGCCTCGCCCTCAATCAGACGGCGCAGCGCCTCATGGGCGTCTTCGGAGGACTCCTGGGCGGCACCCTGCTGTTTGTCCTGGGAATCGGCGGCACATTCCTTGTCATGGCGGTTGGCTATGCGATTGCGCTGGCCATATTGCTATTCACCCGCACGTCGTCCCGCCCCGGATTTGGCACGCCGGAACAGCCGTCAGTTCGCCAATCCTTTACAGAGGCGCTCGGTCTCGTCGGCCACAACCCATCCGTCCGCGCCCTCCTCCTGCTCTCCGTCGCAACGGAGATATTCGCCTTCTCGCACATCGTCATGATCTCAATCTTCGCCCGCGATGTGCTGGAGATCGGCCCGCAGGGATTCGGGATCATGGTCGCCGCCCGCGCTGTCGGCTCTGTTATCGGTGTCGTCGCCCTTGCTTCTATCGGCGATAGACTCCCCAAGGGAAAGACGTTACTCGTTGCGAGTGCCCTGTTCGGCCTCAGCCTCGCCGCATTCGGCTCACAGCCGTGGATAGTTACCGCGCTGTTCTTCCTGGGTGTGGCCGGAATAATGGCCTCGATTTTCGACCTTCTCCAGCAGGCTTCTCTGCAGCTCGCAGTCGGCGAGGATCAACGGGGCAGGGCAATGGGCATCTGGGTCATGGGTGTGGGCGCAGGCCCTGTCGGTCACCTGGAGGTCGGCTTGCTCTCGGATTTCACGAACCCGCAATTTGCAATAGTCTTCAACGGCCTAGTGCTGGTTGTCCTGGTCATCCTCGTCACGATGACCACCTCGCGCCTCCGCCGCATCTGACCTTCCAAGCTGGAACGCGGCTCGCCAATTCCCAAGCCACTCAGGCTGAATCGCGCACTTAACCCGTAGCGCAGCTACCCACTCGCCTCCTCCAGTTGCTCCCACAACTGCCGTGTCAGCGCAACGTGCCCCAGGTGCTCCCCGAGATGCCGCAACATCAAAACAATTAGTCCGGCGCCCGTCGACTCATTCCCAACAAACTCCCGCTTACCGGCCAGCATCTCCTCTGTGATTGACGAAAGCGCTTGTTCAACCTTCGCCTGTGTTTCGTCGATGAGCCTTAGAAGATCCGTTGACTTCGTTCCCGCCGCCGCGAATTCCGCCGCGCGGTCACGCTGCGGCTCCTCGCCTTGAGCGATGGCGCACATCCCGCCCGCCATTCCCATCATGTGGGAAACGAGCATGTAGATCGAACTGCTCTCATCGCCGACCGGACGCCAATTCAGGGCCTCGCCGTCCAGCCCGTCCAGCGCCTGCCTCAGATCGTTCAGCACCGTGTTGAATTGAACCCGTACTCCGGCGATAGTCGCTTCCGTCAGTGTCATATTCGTAGTCACTTCCTGTTTGAGAATGTCTCTCACGCTATTGCCCTGCGTGGTGGGGAAATAAGTGTAGCGGATTGGACGGAGTGGGGCTATGGGGGTAGGCGGGTTCGTCTTGAGCCTGTCGAAGGACGAACAGGAGGTCATTCAGGCAGTTGAACCCGAACGACGCGTGGTATCCCGGCCAGATCAAGCGCCATGTCCACTACCGTCCCCGCGGGAAAGACCTCCTTGGCAACGTCCACCATCAACGGCGCTTGCCCGTAACCGATCTCCATCAGCAATCGCCCCCCCGGCCTCAGGTAGTCCGGCGCTCCGCGAACGAGCCTCTCGGCGATTGTCATACCGCCCTCGCCCCCGTCCACCGCGACGCGTGGTTCGTGGTCCCGTATCTCCGCTTGCAGAGTCGGAAGATTCTCCGCCGGGATGTAGGGTGGGTTGCCGATGATGATGTCCACTGGCCCCAGCAGCGGCTCAAGCAAGTCGCCAACCCCGAACGTGATTCGATCCGCCACCCCGTGCCGCTCTGCGTTGGCGCCCGCTACCTCCACCGCCTCTGCTGAAATGTCCGTGGCAATGAATCGCGCCTTGGTGAGCACCGTTGCCGTGGCCACGGCTATGCATCCTGAACCCGTGCCAATGTCGGCAATCAACAGCCCTGCGCCGTCCGCGTGAGCATCGCCCATGTCCTCCACGGCCGCGATGGCCTCTTCAACGAGAAGTTCAGTCTCCGGTCGCGGTATCAACGCCCGCGCGTCCACGTAGAAAGGCAGACCGTAGAACTCCCGCTCACCTGTGATATAGAAGAGTGGCTCGCGATTCAGCCGCCGACCAAGCGCCTCCCGAAACCGCAATTCTGCATCAGCCGAAACTTCCTGATCTGGCTCTGCCAGCAGTGATTCGGGAACAACGTCGATTGCGTACGCCAACAACAGCCGCGCCTCAAGCGCCGCAGAATCGACCCCGGCCGCCTGCAGCTCGGCGCGCGCCTCTGTGAGCAGTCCGCGGGCCGAAGCTGGACTCAAGACACGGATTCGGCGAGCAGACGTTCCTGCTCCGCCTCGCGCAGTGCATCTAGCAGGGGATTGAGTTCGCCGTCGGTCAGTCTGTCCAGCGAATGAAGCGTCACTCCAATCCGGTGATCCGTCACGCGATTCTGCGGGAAGTTGTAGGTGCGGATCTTCTCGGACCGATCCCCCGTCCCCACCTGTGATCGCCGCGTACTCGCCAACTCCTGCTCCTGCTTCTGCGTCTCAATCTCCAACAGCCGCGCGCGCAGAATTGCGATGGCCTTCGTGCGATTCTGCAACTGAGACCGCTCATCCTGGCACGTCACGACGATGCCCGTCGGCGCATGTGTCAGCCGTATCGCCGTCGCCACCTTGTTCACGTTCTGACCACCAGCGCCGCCCGCGTGGAACACGTCCACACGCACGTCTGACATATTCAATTCAACATCCACCTCTTCCGCCACCGGCAACACGGCCACTGTCGCCGTGGATGTATGGATGCGGCCCTGAGACTCCGTCTCCGGCACCCGCTGCACACGATGCACACCGGACTCATGCTTGAGCCACGCGTACGCCGATGCCCCCTGCACGCCGAACGTGACCTCCTTGAGACCTCCACCGCCCGTCTCGTTGGTGTTCATTAAGTCCGTCGACCACCCGCGCGACTGCGCATAGCGTGTGTACATGCGGAAAAGGTCGCCTGCGAACAGAGCCGCCTCGTCTCCGCCCGCCCCGGCGCGGATCTCCACGATGATGTCGCGGTCATCCAGGGGGTCCCGTGGCGTCAGCGCGAGGCGAAGTTCATGCTCCAGGTCCTGCGCCGTCGCCGCCAGCTCCTCAACCTCAGCGGTGGCAAGGTCCACCATGTCCTTATCGCCGGACGCCAGCACGTCGCGCGCCTGTTGCAGATCGTCAAGGACCTTCTTGTACCGATGAAACGCCTGGACAGTGGGTTCAATCGAGGCCCGCTGCCGTGACAACCCCTCCAGCCGCTTGTAATCGGCGGCCACGTCCGGCTGCGCCATCTCGGCCTCAAGCTCCTCGAACCTGTTTTCGAGGGTCTTTAGAGGACCGATGATAGCCGGATTTCCCAGCGTCGAATGGCCGTCTGATTGAGTAGTCATAGTTCTTGTCCGCGCAGCGCAACTACTAGCGCTCCGCCAGAAATAGTATAGACGCGAGAATTGGACCCGAAAGAATGGAAGAGGGGTAGGAGGCAGACTTACTGTAGCATCCGGGCCCGCGCCACAATCTCTCGCACCCTGTCTCGGTCGACGCGCCCCTCCGTCACACCGTCCACCTTGAGGGCTGTTCCGAGAATCGCTCCGTCCGAGAGCGGCAGCAGTTCGCCCGCGTTGCCTATATCAAGCCCGCTGCCTATCAGGATGGGCCTGTCGGGAACTGCAGTCCTCGCACGTCGCAGATCATCCGCTGATGTCGCCGCCCCCGTCTCGTCGCCAGTCACGATGAGCGCATCCGCCAAACCGCGATACGCCGTCGACCGCGCCTCCAACTCCATCACCACACCCGCACCGACAGGGTAAGCGTGCTTGCTCATCACGTCGGCAAAGATCGGGGTACCGCTGCCAAGAAGGCGTCGCTCCCGCAGCGCCTCATGCGCCTTTCCTTCGATAATTCCCTGGTCCGTCACCAAAGCACCCGTCAGGACGTTTGTGCGTACGAAAGACGCTCCGGTGGCCGACGCGATGGAAAGCGCAGAGATTACATCCGCCCGCAGCACGTTGATGCCCACACGAATGCGCGATTCCGCGTCCACCTCCCGCACCACGCCGTGCACCGCCAGCACTCCGATGGTCATCGCGGCGACCGTCGCCGGATGAGCGCTGCCCGCCGCGTATGGCGTGTCGCCAAAGTTCTCGACGATGATCCCGTCGATGCCTTCCTCCGCCAGGATCCTGGCATCGTCCATCGCTCGCTTGATTACATCGTCGATATTGCCCGCCCACCGCGGCGTGCCCGGCAAGGGCGCAAGGTGAACCATCCCGATTAGAGGGCGGGGAACGGGAAAGAGCTCAGCGTATTGCGTCATGTCCATGTCGCTTTCAGTCTAGGGTTCGGCGGCGTGATGTCACAAGGCCAGACCTATGACCGCTACAATTGGTGAGACATGTCGAGAGCAGCGTTCATCGGCGTCGGTGTAGCCCTCCTGTGCTTCCTGCCTCCGATCCTCCACTTCATCACCGGGCCACTCAGTCCTGCCATCGGCGGCTTCGTGGCTGGGATGCAGCTGCCGGGCCGCAAACCGTCCCTATCCGCCATAGCGGGAATGGCCGGAGTGATGACGCTGGTGCTGACAATCACCATCACCGCCTTCACAGCCATCGGCCTCACGGTCGCCGCCAATATAGGCGACGAGGAGAGAAACTTCGGTGTCGGAGTTCTCCTGTTAGTCGCGCTCTTCTCGGCCATCTACGTCTTCGGGATGTCGCTTGTCGGCGGCCTGATAGGTTCCTCGTTGCGAAAATGAAACCCAACCCGACTGACACCGCGCTATGACCACTCCCAAACCTGCCGACGCCAGCTTTGACATCGTCATCTTCGATCTCGATGGAACATTGATTGACTCCCGCATCGGCATCCATTCCTCCGTCGTTCACACACTCAAGGAGATGGGCGTCCCGGCCGTCGACCAGGAGTTGCTCTCCCAATTCATCGGCCCGCCACTCATTGATTCATTCCAGGGCATTGCCGGCATGAGCGAACCCGACGCTGAACGAGCCGTCGCTGTCTACAAGGAATACTTCGCCGTGGAGGGCATCAAGGGCTTTGAGGTCTACGAGGGCGTGTCCGAGATGCTATGGCTGCTGCGCGCCAGCGGCGTCCGGATGGCCATCGCCACCACAAAGGACGAGGTCTTTGCCCACGAAATCGCCCTCAACGCCGATTTCATGCCATTCCTTGAGGCCGTGATCGGCAGCGACCGTGAAGGCACGATGGTCCGCAAACCGGAACTCGTCGCCGCCGCCCTAAGGGCCTTGAAGCTGCCCGCCCCACTCCCACAAGACACAGAAACGCCCCGCATAACGATGGTCGGCGACCACGCCCTCGACATCCTCGGCGCAAAGGCCAACAACATCGCCTCAATCGCCGTCACCTACGGCTTCGGCAACAACGAAGAACTGCAACAGGCTCAGCCTGACCATATGGCCAATTCAGTGATGGAACTGAGAAACCTCTTACTGGGGGTCTAGCGGCCAATCGAATCTAGGCGTGCAGCAGTCCGCGAGGAACGAGTTGTTCGCCCCTGGGATCCACCATCAACTCAAGACCCTCGAGCGCATAGGCGCCCAATAGAGGCTGAGCCTCCTCCACGCCAAAGGCCACGATAGTGGGTACGGACCTGCCGCCATTCAGAGCAACGAACGCGAACCCAATGTCCATTTCCTCGGTGCGCCCATCCGCAAACACGAACCGGGATTCTCCAACACGTTGGACGCCGATTCCATCAAGCACAGACGATGGCAGGATACTGTAAAACGCGCCAGTATCTACAAGCGCGCCAATCTCAACCTCACCCTGCCCCGAAAGGCTCGCCAACTGAATCGTCGTCTCGAAAGTACTCATGTCTCGATTTTACACGCCGGATATTCCTACGGTATCGACGGATCGTAATCCATCCCGATGTGGCCCTTCTTGTCGAACTCCGCGTACTCCTCGTCTGAATAGCCCAACACCGACTTATAGATATATTCGTTGTCCTCGCCCAGACGTGGCGAGTGGCGACGGGGCCCAACCCCGGGATTGTTCATCGACTTGAACGGCGTCATTAGCGCCTTATGCGTCCCCGCCTCCGGGTGTGTCACCCGCGTGAAGAATCCACGATGCTCCAGATGCCGGTCCTCGGTCGCGTCGCGTTCATTAATCACAGCGCCGGACGGTACCCCCACCAACTGAAGCTGTTCCATGATCCATGAGGCGTGCTTTTCTGCCGTCCACGCGCTGATGATGACGTCCAACTCCGCCCTGTTCTCAAACCGTGATTCGTTGTCCTTGAAGCGCGGATCATTCACAAGCTCCGGATGACGCATCCTCTCGCACAGCGCCTGCCACTGCTCCTCATTCCGGCACGCGATCGTCACCCACTGGTCTTCGCCCTGCGTTCGATACACGTTGTGCGGCGCCAGATAGAAATGGTTGTTGCCCATCTGCGTCCACACGCGCCCGTTCATGCTGTAGTCCATCACGAAATCGCCAAGCAACGGCACAAAATTCTCCGCCGTCGGCGCTTCGATAAGCAGCCCCTTGCCGGTGCGCTTGAGGTATCGCTTGCCCATCAGGAACGCAAGTGTCGCGCCGATGCCGCTCGCCGCGTCCGACGGCACGCCCGCCGGCGCATACTCCGGTGACAGGTCGGGATACGTCCGAATCAGCGGATGCCCTGAGATGGCCTCCATGTGATTGCCCCAGGAACGATAGCTCTTGTACGGCCCGTCCAGCCCGAACGCCGGCATCCGAATCATGATCAGCTTCGGGTTGATCTCAGAGAGCCGTTCCCATGTGATGCCCTGACGTTCCATGCTTTGCGGCAGATTGTTCTCAACCAGCGCGTCTGAAACGGCAACGAGTCGCTCCAGTGCCTCCTGACCCTCTTCTGTCCGCAGATTCACGGTCATCGACAACTTGTTGCGGCCATGCGCATTGAAAACGGCGCTGCGATTCCACGGGCGTTCCCCCGGCTCACTGTCCGGCATCCCCATGCCCATATTCGTCTGAGCCTGCACCGTCGCAAGCGCGGGGCGCGCCAGCATTCCCCGCGTCGTGGACGCAAAATGCGTCGTCGACTCCACCCGTATAATCTCCGCGCCCCAGTCCGCCAACTGCATCGTCCCGTACGGACCGGCAAACACGACCGTGAAGTCGATAATGCGCATTCCGGCCAGCGGCAGGTCAGGATCGGGCTTCGTAGGGTTGCCCGGGTTCGGCGCCCCGAGACTATTCACACTTGAGTTATCCGCTGTCATGGCTGTCTGCTCCGTTCCTAAACAACCCCATCCGCTCTCAGGCCGGCGATATCCTCGGCGCTCAGCCCAAGTTCCGTCAGAACCTCGCCCGTGTGCTCGCCCAGCAGTGGCGCCCGCCGCCTCTTCGGCATTTCCGCGCCCTCGCGGTGCAGCTTGTGGTGATATCCCGGGTACTTGATCGGCCCTGTTGTCGGGTGGTCGATCTCCTGGAAATAGTTGCGCGCCATGAACTGCGGATTGTTAATGAGATCTTCGATCGTGTTAAGGGGCCCGCCCAATACGGCAAACTCCTCGCACGCCGCCCGCACCTCTTCTTTGGAGCGCTCCAGCGTCCACGGCACGATGTACGCCAGAAACTCGTCGATGCGATCCGGCTCCGCCCGGCCCTCCGCCGTCCCCCACTCCGGCGTCTCCAGCAACTCTTCCATACCGATCATCCGGATGATGTTGGGGATAAACCGAGGCCCGCCGGTCATAAGGAAATAGCCGTCGGAGCACGGATGCACGCCGCCGCCCACCGCCACCGCGCGCCCCGGTCGGGTCCCAAGATGCCCCGTGTATTGATAGCCCATCAGGCGACCAAGCCGCATATCGATGGAGTGCATGGCCGTCTCAAAGACGCTAACGTCCATGTAATCGCCGTCTGCGTCACGGAACTCCACCTGGAACAGTCCCAACGCGGAGGCCAGCGCCGCTGCATACCCCGCGTGGTAGCTGACCATCCGGCCCGCCGTCTTCAGCGGTTCGTTATCAGCGTCGCCGGAACTGATCATGCTCCCGCCCATCGCGTACAGGTTTAGCTCGATGCCGATGTAGTCCCGGTACGGCCCGTCCTGCCCATAGTTTGAGACGGACGTCATCACCAGCTTGGGGTTGATCTTCTTCAGGTCCTCATACCCCAGCCCAAGCGCCTCCATCGTCCCGGGGGAAAAACTCTCCACCACAATCTGCGCGCCCTTAACAAGCTCCTTCACGATCTCACGGCCCCGCTCCGACTTGAGATCGAGCGTGACGGACCGCTTGTTGGTGTTCAGGAACATGAACAGGCCGCTGCGCTCAAGCCCAGGCACGTCCTTATAGAACGGAGGCATGGATCGCGTGGGATCGCCTGTCTCAGGCCTCTCGATCTTGATGACATCCCCGCCGTAGTCGCCAAGGATACGGGTACCGAAAGGGCCGGCCGTCATATGCGTCAGATCGATAATGCGCACATCATCCAGCGGCATGATTGGCGTCCCGGGTGTCGTCATCCTCTTCTCCCCGTTCCCTCTAGATAACGCCTCAGTCCCTTCGCCTAATCGGCAGGGTCGAGGTCGTAATCCATGCCGATATGACCGGCTGCTTCGTACTCGGCGTAGTCCTTATCGGAAAAGCCCAGCAACTCCTTGTACACATACTCGTTGTCCTCGCCGAGGCGCGGCGGTCCCCACCGATGCCGACGCGGCGTATTCTTCGCCTTCCAGAGCGTGCTCGTGTACAGGTGCGTTCCGACCTCCGGGGCCGTCAACTCCTCCCAGAAACCGATTTCCTTCATATGTGGGTCTGCGTAGGCGTCCGACTCGGCCATCACCGTGCCTGCTGCGATGCCGTTCGCCTGCAGCACGTTCATCGCCTCGATGGCGTCCTGTGTTACCGTCCAGGTCAACAGCTCGACATCCAGCTCGTCGTGATGTTCCTGCCTCCCAGCGAGCGTCGCAAAGCGGCTGTCCGCCGCCAGGTCGGGCCGCTGCATGACAGTCCCGGCCACCGCCCGCCACGCCTCATCCGACTGCACACTGATGGCGATCCATCGATCATCCCCCACGCACGGGTACACGCCCTGCGGCGCATAGATCGGGTCTCGATTCCCCTGGTGCTCGGTTCGCAGACCGTTCATGGAGTAGTCCATGAACTGATCTCCCAGGTACGTCATGAAATTCTCGGCAGTTGAAAGCTCGATGAACAGCCCCTCGCCGGTCTTATCCCGGTGGCGGAGCCCCGCCGAAAACGCCAACGCCCCCGCCGCTCCGCCCGCCGCGTCCGCCGTCAACGTGTTCCCCGTCAGGCTCGGGTCCTCGCCCCGGTACCCCATGAACGAGTAGTGGCCGACGACCGCCGCCATGTGGCTGCCGAACGTTCGGTAGTTCTTGTACGGGCCGTCGATGCCGAAAGCCGGCTGGCGGATCATGATGGCGCGTGGATTCACCTTGTGAACACGCTCCCACGTGACGTTCACGCGCTCCATGCTGATGGGCACGTTGTTTTCCATGATCCCGTCGGATATCTGCAGCAGCCGATCAAATACCTCTTGCCCCTCAGGACGTCGCAGATCGACGGTCATGCTCCGCTTGTTGCGAGCGTGCGCGTTGAATGAGGCCCATCGATTCCACGGCCTCTCACCGGGCTCATGATCCGGGAACTGCGCCGATCCGCCTCCCAAACTCGGCATACCTCTATCGGGCCGCGGCATCATGCCCCGCGTCGTAGGCGGGAAGTGCTTGATCGATTCAATGCGAATGATCTCCGCGCCCCAATCCGCCAGCATCTGCGTGCCATAAGGCCCCGCCCAAACGACCGTGATATCGAGAATCCGCACACCCTCAAGGGGCAGCCGACGTGATCCGGTGCTGACCATTCCTACACCACCCCTTCCGACCGAAGACCGGCAATCTCCGCCTCGTCGCGTCCCAACACATCGCGCAGAATCTCATCTGTATGCTCTCCCAGCAGAGGAGCGCGTTTACGGGCGGGCAGCCCGCTGCCGTCCACAAAATGCAGCTTCACGTGATAGCCGGGGTAGGCGATAGGCCCGGTTGTCGGATGATCGATCTCCTGGAAGAACTGCGTATGCTGCAGTTGCTCATCGTTGTGCAGGTCTTCGAACGAGTTGATCGGCCCGCCCAGCACGCCAAACTCTTGGCACTCCGCGCGGATCTCCTTCTTGGTGCGCTCCAGCATCCACGGCACAATCACAGCCAACGACTCATCGAGCCGCTCCGGCGCCGATCGCGCCATCGGCGTCGACCACTCTGGCGTCTGTAGCAGGTCGCCCATGCCCACCATCTGCATGAAGCGCGGGAACATCGCCGGCCCCGCCGTCGTCATGAAATAACCGTCCTGGCAGATCCACGTCCCGGAACCGATAGCCCCTGCCGGCCACGGTCGTGTTGAATTGCCCCCGCCGTACTGGTACCCCATCAGGTAGCTCTGGCGACGGTCGATGGCGCCCATCCACACCGGGAGCGCTCCCACGTCCAGGTGATCGCCTTCGCCGCTTGCCTCGACGCTCAGCAAGTGGATGGACGTGGCTGCCGCCGCAACCGCCCCCACCTGGTACGCCGCCACGCGGCCCCCGAAGTTCAGCGGTTCCCGCTCCGGGTGGCCGGTATTGATCATCGCCCCGCCCATCGCGTAGGAGGTTATTTCCGTCGCCTCCCAGTCGCGATACGGCCCCGTCTGGCCGTAGTTGCTGATGGACGTCATGATCAGGCGCGGGTTCACAGCGCGCAGCGTCTCGTAGTCCAGCCCCAACGACGGCATCACGCGCGGCCGAAAACTCTCAACCAGCACGTCCGCGTCTTTCACCAGGTCGAGAACGATCTGCCGCCCGCGCTCCGACTTGAGGTCCAACGTCATGGAGCGCTTGCCAAGATTGGTGTACATAAACAATCCGCTGCGCTCAAGGCCCGGCTGATCCTCGTAGAACGGCGGAATATCCCGCCCCGGATCGCCCACACCGGGCCGCTCGATCTTGATCACGTCAGCGCCCCAATCCGCGAGACGACGCGTCCCAAACGGCCCCGCAACGTGCCACGTCAGGTCAATGACCCGAAGGCCGCTAAATGGCAAGACCGCTGCGTCCTGCCGCTCCCCTTGTTGTTGGCTTGCCATAGACATGCCACCCATCCTCCCCAATGGATGCCGCATTATGGCACTTGCCGCCCCGCCGCGAAAGGGTAGAGCGCCCCATTATTCCGCACAATCAATATGGGTTGTATGGGTGCAGGAGTATGGGTAGTATGGGTCTATGAAGACGACTCTCGAAATCCACGATGAACTCCTACGCCGTGCAAAGCTGCACGCGAAGAAAAAGGGACGCACACTGCGCTCAGTGGTGGAGGATGGGCTTCGTCGCGCTCTCGACGACGAGCAACCGCCCAACCGGTACAAAATGCCGGACATGAGGGTCGGAGACCCCAACGGGGAAAACCCGCTCGAAAAGTACACGTGGGCGGAACTCCGGGACATGATCTACGAGAGGCCCGAATACGGAGAGTCAGAACCTGAGTGATAGCTGTCGATTCGAACCTGCTCGTCTATGCCCACCGCTGGGAAGCCACTGAAGACTATGAAGCCTTTGCGCTGATCCAGTCCCTGGTGGATGGCGACGATGCCTGGGCCATTCCGTGGCCATGCATCTACGAGTTCTTCGGAGTCGTAACGAACCGCCGTATCTGGCGAGACAGTGCCACCACACCGGAACAGGCATGGTTGCAGATATCCGCATGGGCCGCCTCACCATCCCTGCGCCTACTGGGCGAAACAGACGGGTTTCTGGAAATCCTGGGACGCTTTGCTCAGCGACCGCGCGTCAGGGGCGGTGTCATCCACGACGCGCGGATAGCCGCGATTTGTGTGGCCCATGGTGTGAATACGTTGCTTACCAGGGATCGCGACTTCGCCCTCTTCCCCGAACTTCCAACCCGTGATCCCTTCTCAGCCCGGTAATCGTCCCGTCCCCTACCGCTCCAAATCCCAAAGCCCCCGGCCGCCCGCGTCCACGCCGCCGTCAACGGAAAGCACTTGTCCCGTCACCCACGACGATTCGTCGGACGCAAAATAGAGCGCCGCGTGCGCGATGTCTGACACATGCCCCCGCCGACCTAGCGCCTGCTCTGGCACATCAATGCCGTCCGCATCAGCGCCAAGCCGCTGGCGAATCAACCCCGGCGCAACCACGTTCACCCGGATATTGTCCTGCCACAGTTCCCGCGCCAAGTTGCGCGCCAGTCCGATAACACCTGCTTTTGCAGCGCCATACGCGACATTGGAGCCGCGCTGAACGCTCTCGCTTGCCGTGATGAAGATGATCGATCCGCCGCCCTGCTGTTTCATCACCGGCTGCATGGCCCGCGCCAGGTTTGACGGCCCCTCCATCGTGTTCCCGATAGCCTGACGCCAAAATCCCGGCTCCACATCGCTCAACGTCACGGATGGATCGAAGAAGCCGCCCCCGCCGCTGTAGAGGACATCTACACGTCCCCCGCCGGCGTCACGCGCCGCATAAACGATTCGCTCCGCGTCCGCCGCATCCGCCACATCCCCCTGAATTGCTTGCGCTCTTTCTGAAGCCGGTGTTCCCAACCGCCGAACAACACCCAGCGTTTCCTCTAGGTGCTCCGCGCCCCGCGCAACAAGGATGACCGTCGCCCCCTCCTGCGCGCATAGCAGGGCAGTGGCCCGCCCCATCCCAGGCCCCGCCCCAGATACCAGAACCGTCTTCCCCTCAAGCCTCATGTGAGCGTTCTCCTTTGGCGGTCAAATACTTGGCAATGCTGTCTGTGGAGTGATTGTGTCGGAGCGCCGTGAATCGTGACAAGTGGCCTAACTGCCCCTAATCACACCGGGATGACGTAGAAATCCACTCGCCTGTCGCCGGGCTCGACAGTGAACGTAGTGTCGTTGATGAAAATCAGCGCGCCATCACTATCGTAGAATCGCGCGCCGACCGAGTATTCGTTCCTGTCGCTGAGTGGCTCATCCCATTCCAACTCATACTCAAGCGGCAGCGTTGTTACGTTGTCATATTCGCGACTCGCAATCTCTATCGACGATGCATCGGCCAACGACACATCCCGCAGCTGCACGACAACCCGCGACGAGGGTATGTGCGACAACTCATCCGCCCCCTCAAGAGTGATCTCGCCCCGGAGCGAGGTCCCCCCGCCACACCCACTGACGACAAGCATCAACGCCGCCAACCCCAACAGACAGGCCGACAATAGCGCTAACCGCCGCGGTCCTAAACGTTCACTCCTCATCGCCGTTCGCCCCCTTGGCTCGCGACTCATTCACAAAGATAACCCGTCTCCACCCCATCCGTGCCATAGTTACACCATGGACGAAATCCTCCTCGCCCTCATGCCGGTTCTCGGCTTTCTCGCCGGAACAATCGGTGCTCTCATCGGCGCAGGCGGAGGATTCATCGCCGTCCCCATCCTCCTCATTGTCCTCCCTGACGAATCGCCCGGCATCATCACCGGCATGTCGCAATCAATGGTGCTGATGACATCCCTCTCCTCCACGGTCGCCTATATCCGCCAGAAGCGCATCGAGTACCGCTGGGCCGCTGTCATGGCGGTGACCGGCCTGTTCGGTATGGCCATCGGGGCGTACATCGTTGAGCAGCTTGAGCGCGGCGCGTTCCAGACCGTATTTGGCATTGCCGCCCTCATCCTCATGTCGTACTTGTTAATCAGACCGATCCGTGGCCGTGGCGCTGCCCGCACGCTTGAAGAGGCTGAGGATGCTCGTGTCCCCCTGACCCGCCGGCGCGCCATCATGCTCGGCGTTGTTGGCCTCGCGACGGGTACGATGGGCGGCCTCCTTGGCGTCGGTGGCGGCATCGCCATGGTTCCCATCATCGTGCAGGCATTCGTATTCCCCGCACACCTGGCCACGGCAACCTCCCAACTCGTCATCCTCATCACCAGCCCCGCCGCCATTGCCGTCCACCTGGTCGAATCACCGCTGCTGGACAAGATCCTGCCAATCGTCCTGCTCGGTATCGGCGCGATCATTGGCGCGCAGGTCGGCGCGCGGGTATCCCGCAAAATCTCTGCGCCATGGATCGTCCGTATCCTGGCAATTGGCCTCGGCATCGTCGGCGTGCGCCTGATCCTCAGCGGCCTGGCATAGCCCTACGCGCCGATTGCGGGTACGGGCGTACAATCAATCGGATAAAGATTCGATTCTGAGGGGGTGGGGAATGGAGCATCAATACATCAAGGTCGATAGAGACGATCTCGGCGTTGTCACGATTGCGTTCAACGTGCCCGAAGCGCTGAACCCGTGGCTGATTCCGCTCATGGAGGAGATGACCGTCGAACTCGATCTCATTGCCGCCAACCCTGATGACCGAGTTGTCATCTTCACTGGCACCGGACGCTCATTCTCAGCTGGGGGCGATGTCGGCCCCATGGCGGGCGCGGGCGGCGACCGCCCCATGCCGCACTTCATGAAAGAGAAAGAGAACCGCCAGCGCGGCGGCTGGAACATCCCCACAATGTCCGCCACGGAGCGAATGAAGAACGAGATGCTCAACGGACGCCGCATCCACATGCAGGTCTGGGAACTGGACAAGCCCACCATCGCCGCCGTCAACGGCGTCGCGGCTGGCGCAGGCTGCGACCTCGCCCTCGCCTGCGATATCCGCCTCGCCAGCACCAACGCCCGCTTCATCGAGGTCTACGTGCGACGCAGCCTGGTTCCCCTTGATGGCGGAGCGTACTGGGCCCCCTATCTGCTGCCACACGGCATCGCGATGGAGATGCTCCTCGCCGGAGAGGCCCTCAGCGCCGAAGACGCGCATCGTTTCGGCCTCGTCAACCGCGTCTATGAACCGGACGAGTTGATGCCCGCCGCGCAGGAGCTTGGCCGCAAGATGGCGCAGGGCCCCGCCGTCACCCAGCAGCTCGTCAAGCACATGGTGCGAGAGATTCACACCAAGGGCTACGAAGAGCACTGGAAGTACATCGACGCCGCGCACCAACACACACGAGAAACCCACGACTACAACGAGGGCGTCCGCTCCTTCGTCGAAAAGCGCCCCCCCGAATTCAAAGGCTACTAGCGGCACTACACACATCCCCTCCCCCCCTTGGTGGGGGAGGGCTAGGGTGGGGGTGACAACGCCAAACAGTGCAAGGCGTACAATAGGGGCGTCATGTCTGCAAGTACGAACCAAGCCCCGCCCATCGTCGCCATCACTCTTGGCGATCCGGCGGGCATCGGCCCGGAAGTCGTCGTCAAGGCGCTTGCCGCCAACGATGACCTGCGCCTCGGCCTCTGCAGGCCCCTGATCGTCGGCAGCTACGCAGTGGCGGAGATGTCCGCCCAACGCTTTGCCGGTGGTCTCCCGCTCATCCATGTTGATTCCCGTGAGCAGCTTGCAGACGTGGAATGGGACGGCGAAACGGTGCCCGTCTGGAACATCGATACACCCGGCGCGAGCGAAATCCCCTACGGAGAGCCCACCATCGCTGGTGGCGTCGTGTCCATCACCTCAATTGAACTCGCTGCCACGCTCGCCCTTGAAAACCGCATTCAGGCCATCTCCACCGCGCCCATCAACAAAGAAGCCGTGCATATGGCCGGCTACCAGGAGATCGGCCACCAGGAGGTTCTGGCGCGCATGGCGAACATCACGGAGATTGCGACCATGCTCATGGCGCATCGTCTCCGAGCCGTCCACCTCACCACCCACGTTCCGTTCCGGGATGCCTACAAGCACGTCACGAAAGAACGAATCTTGGCACGTCTGCGATTAACGGACAAGAATTTCAGAAAATGGGGCGTCGCTGAGCCACGCATCGCCGTCGCCGCTCTCAATCCGCACGGCGGTGACAGCGGCCTGCTTGGTCGAGAGGAGATCGAGGAGATCGCCCCCGCCGTCGAGCAGGCCGTCTCAGAGGGCATCGTGGCCGAAGGGCCGCTGCCCGCCGACTCCGTATTCCTTTCCGCCGCTGCCGGAAACTATGATGCCGTCATTGCCCTCTACCACGATCAGGGACACATCGCAGTGAAGATGCACGACTTCCATGGCAGCGTCAGCGTCAATCTGGGCCTGCCGTTTGTGCGCACGTCGGTCGATCACGGAACGGCGTACGATATTGCCGGTACGGGCGCGGCGGAGGCCGTCAGCATGAGCGCCGCCATCCGCACCGCCGCTCTGCTCGCGACCGGACGCGGCCTGGACACCGCCAACATCGAGCAGGATGCGCGGCAGGCGCCCGCTCGCGTCTACGGATAAGGGGGAAATAGCTATGTGGGCCATTCCGACGGTGGTAGCCCTGATGATTCTTGGGCCGATGGTCCTGCTGGGCTTTGTTGTGGTTCTCGTCGTGCCGACGCTCTACGTTGCTATGCACAGCAAGATTCGTCAGCCGGAGGGTATGCCCGGCTCCGAGTCCACCGAGGGCAGTTAGCCCTAAGGGGGAGCGGCCATGAAAGCCGTCTATATCGAGGAACGCGGCGGGCCTGAGAACCTCATTTACGGCGACATGCCGGATCCGGAGATGGCCGACGACCAGGTCCTCATCCGCGTCCGTGCCGCCTCCGTCAACCGCTTCGATCTGAACGCCCGCGCCGGCGAGAACGGCGTCATGGTCAACCTCCCGCGCATCCTCGGCCTTGATTTGGCAGGAGAGGTCGAGGACGTGGGCATGGTGGCCATTGAAGCGGGAATCGTGCCCGGTATGCGTGTCGTCGCTGACCCGCGCCTCCCATGCCAGCTGTGCCATTACTGCCGACTTGGACGTGACGAAGACTGCATGAACCGCTATGACCTCGGCTCGCGTCTGCATGGCACCTACGCCGAGAAGATTGCCGTCCCCACTCGCGCAGTTCACGTCATTCCCGACGAGTTGTCATTTGAAGAAGCCGCCGCCATGCCCATCGTCTACAAGACCGCGTGGCGCATGCTGACCGCCAAGGCGCGTGTTCAGCCTGGCGAGACTGTGCTCATCCACGCCATCGGCAGCGGTGTTGGAACCGCGGCCCTCCAGATAGCAAAACTCCTCGGCTGCCGTGTCATCGCTACTGCCGGCTCCGACTGGAAACTCGACCGCGCCCGTGAGATGGGAGCCGACGAAACCGTCAGCTACGAGGATGGCGAAACATGGCCTGAAATTGTCATGGCCCTCACCGAGAACGAGGGTGTCGACGCCGTCATCGACAACGTCGGCGCGCCGCTTTGGGATGGCAGCTTCCGAGTCATGGCGCGGCAGGGACGATTCGTCACCTGCGGAGTTACCGCCGGCCATCGGGTCTCTCTCCACCTCGGCCAAGTCTTCCTCCGAGGACTGGAGGTCATGGGCATCGGCGGATTCAGGACGTCCGACTTCGAACGAATCATTCAGCTCACACACCAGGGAAAACTCAAGGGCACGGTTGGGCGCGTATTCCCGTTGTCCGAGACAGCGGACGCCCACCGCCTGATGGAATCACGTGATTTCTTCGGCAAGATCATCCTGACTACCTAGGAAGGAGCCTGGGAGGCGGCTGTGCAGATACCGGAGATCGTCAAGCTTTCACTGGCTGAGACATTTGGAGCCTTCGTCCTGCTCCTGATGGGCGCAGGGTCGATCCTGACCGCAACAGCAACCAATCCCGGCGGCGACAACCTGATTGTCATTGCCTTCGCCCACGGCCTCGCCATCTTCATCGGCGTTTCTGCTGTCGGCCACGTCTCCGGCGCCCACTTCAACCCCGCCGTTACGTTCGCCTTCCTCATCACCGGCAAGATTCAGCCGCTCACCGCCCTCGCTTATTGGGGTTCCCAACTGCTCGGCGGCATCATAGGCGTGCTCATCCTCAGCGCCGTCTTCTCCGGCGCGGGCGACTTGACTGACATGTCCAACGCTGCTGAGGCGACCAACCTCGGCGCGACGGCCCTCCACGGCGATGTCTCACCCGCCGCCGGCATCTTTATCGAGGTTGCCCTGACGTTCATCCTCGTATTCGTTATCTTCCAGGTCGCCGTCGACGAGAAGGGCCCCGGCATGATTGCGCCGTTGGCCATCGGCATGACCATCACCCTCGCCGCGCTGATGGGAGGTCCACTGACCGGAGCGGCGCTCAACCCGGCCCGCGCCTTCGCCCCGGCCCTCATCGCCGGCTATTGGACGAACCACTTCGTTTACTGGATCGGCCCGTTGCTCGGCGGTGGCCTCGGCGCCCTCGCCGCCGCCTACCTCATGCAAGGCATGAAACTCCGGCTCCCTGGCCGCAAGGGGGACTAAACACGTGAATTTTCTGTGAGAAAGTAGAGGCAGAGAATGACGCAAGGCACTTTCGAGGCTGGCGAGGTCGTACTGGCAAAGTTGTTTAGCGACGACTATCTCTTTCGCATGCCATTCTACCAACGTCCCTACTCATGGACTAAGGAAGAAGTGGGAGAACTGCTAAACGACCTTCTAGGCGCAATGGATGGGGAATCAGATCCAGAGCCCTACTTCTTAGGTAGCATTGTCCTAATAAGCCACTCTGGATCATCTGAACATGAGGTCATAGACGGGCAGCAGAGACTGACTACGTTGACAATGTTATTCTGTGTCCTTCGCGAGCTAACGGAAGACCCGGACGATTATGGTAGCCTCGACCAGAGAGTACGAGAGAGACCCGACAAATATGCCGGCAGCAAGAATCGATTTAGGCTCCAACTTAGGGACAAAGATGAGGAGTTCTTCCGTGCCAATGTGCAAGAATCTGGGGGTATAGCCCGGTTCTTGTCCATAGAAACCAAGTATCCGTCAGACCCGCAGGAGTTAATTCTCGAAAATACAAGGCTCCTATGGAACGAACTGTCTAAGCTGAGCCAAGCGGAGCGTGACAATTTAGCTAGTTTCGTAATCGGGAATTGCTACCTGGTGTCTGTGAAGGCGTATGACCCAGACTCTGCTCATAGAATATTCTCAGTATTGAACGCTAGAGGTCTTGATCTAACACCCACGGATGTCCTGAAAGCCGAGGTCATTGGGGATATCCCTGCCAATGAGGGTGAACGCTACACACAAGCATGGGAAGACATTGAAGATGAACTGGGACGAGACAGATTCCGAGAGTTATTCGGGCATATTTTCGTTATCGAAACCGGAGATCGATTTCACCGAGAATTGGCGAAGGCATTCAGCGAGGAGGTTCTTACCCAGTACAATGGTTCCCAGTCTATTGATAAGACTTTAGGCAGATATGCAGAGGCATTTCAGATAGTTACTTCTGCCTCGTACGAAAGCGCCCGTCTCGCTGAAGATATCAACCGACATCTCGTTTACCTCCAACGGCTCGGAGACCACCCTGACTGGGTGCCAGTCGCCATGGTGATGTACGATCGGTTCGGGCTGGAGCCGGAGATATTGTTGGAACTCTTGAAGGGGCTCGATAGGCTCGCGTATGTCATGTTCATTAATGGCATCAGGAGGGATGCTAGAATCAGCCGTTATGACCCAGCCATAAAGGCGGCTAAAGACAAGAATAAGGACGCTAGAGAAGTGTTGGCATGCCTGCAACTCACTGAGGACGAGCAAGCCGAAGTCGTCCGCTCCCTAAATGGTCCGATTTATGGTACTCGTACAGTTGGAAGGTTCGTGCGACCACTCCTATTGCGACTTGACAGTATGCTTGCCGATGCGGGAGCGAAATATGACCCCAAGATTATCACTGTAGAACACGTCCTCCCACAGTCTCCCGAAAAAGACTCTGAGTGGACTAAAGTCTTCCCTGATGAAGATGAGAGACGCGACTGGACAAACCGGCTTGCCAACTTGGTTCTATTGTCACGAAGCAAAAACTCGCGCGCCCAGAACTACGAGTTCGACCGCAAAAAGCGTGAGTATTTTCAGAAAGACAGTTCCACGGTATTTGCTTTGACGACGCAGGTCATTGGCGAAGAAAAATGGACCCCACGAGTCCTTGCCCGCCGGCAAAAGGGCTTGGTTGATGCGTTCCTGAAGGAGTGGGGTATTTCAAACTCCTGATCGAGCTCGGCACCGGAACCGAAGCTGGATCGCGAACCGAGAGCTCTAACGCAGTTAGTTACCGTTGGTTGATTGGCACGTACTGCCGCTCGTCCGCGCCCACGTAGATCTGCCGCGGACGCACAATGCGCTGCTCCCGATCAGTCACACCTTCATTCCATTGCGCCATCCAGCCCGCCGTGCGCGGCACTGCGAACAACACAGGGAACATCTCCACCGGGAACCCCATTGCCTGGTAGATCAGGCCCGAATAGAAATCCACGTTGGGGTAAAGCTGCCGCGAGACGAAGAAATCGTCCTCGAGCGCAATCCGTTCCAGTTCCAGCGCAATCTCAAGTAGGGGATTGACGCCCGTGACCTCAAACACCTTTTCCGCCATCGTCTTGATGATGCGGGCGCGCGGGTCATAGTTCTTGTAAACGCGATGCCCGAACCCCATTAGGCGGCCGCTCACACCGTCCTTCACGTTCTTAATGAACTCCGGCACGTTGTCCTTCGTGCCGATGTGCTGCAGCATCCGGATCACCGCCTCGTTCGCCCCGCCGTGCAGCGGACCGGACAACGAGCCGATAGCGCCGGCTAGGGCCGAGTACGGATCGGCCTGCGAGCTTGCGATTGCGCGCATCGCGTTCGCGCTCGCGTTCTGCTCGTGGTCGGCGTGCAGGATGAACAGCACGTCGATGGCCCGCTCGATGACGGGATTCGGAACGTACTTCGATTCCACCATGCGGAACAGCATGTTGAGGAAATTACCGGTGTACGTCAGGTCGTTGTCGGGATAGATGAACGGATAGCTCAACGTGTGCCGGTAGCACCACGCGGCCACCGTGGCGACCTTGCTGATTGCGCGCACCGTCTGAATCTTGCGCGACTCCGGATCCGTGACGTCTCTGGCCGCAGGATAGTACGTGCTCATCGTGGCCATCGACCCGATCAGCATTCCCATCGGATGCGCGTCATACCGATAGGTCTCCATCTGCTCCCGCACCGTCTCAAGCACCATCGTGCGGTAGCGGACGTCTTCCTCGAAGTCGAGCAACTGATCCGCGTCGGGAAGCTCACCGTTCAGGAGCAGGTAAACGACCTCCAGGTACGTTGAATACTCCGCCAACTGCTCGATTGGATAGCCGCGGTAACGCAATATACCGGCATCGCCATCGATGTACGTGACGGCACTGCGGACGGTGGCGGTATTCAACAAGGAGGGGTCATAGCTCAGGAGGCCGAAATCGTCGTCTGACGTCTTGATCTGCCTCAGATCGGCTGCTCGGACTGCCCCGTCAGCAATCGGCAACTCATACTGCTTGCCGGTCCTGTTATCCGTGATGCTCAAAGAATCCGGGGCCATCGCCGCCTCCACGCCAGTTTGACGCTATTGCAGTGCGTCTAATCTCAGTGTACAACCTGTACTGCGAGAGCAGTAGGGGACGCTAACGAACCGCCAGCGGGTTCAGATTCGTCGACTCGTCGTACACGTCGATGCCCTCCTGTTTCTTGAGGAATGTTACGACGGCGTAGGTGAACGGCGTGGCGACCGTCTCATAGACCACCTTCGTGAACCACTCGACGAAGAAGATCCGCCACACGTCGCCCGTCGAGAGCACCCCAAGAAACGCAATAAACGTGAAGAAGAACGAGTCCAGCGCCTGCCCGCCAACCGTTGAAGAGATGGTCCGAAGCCACAACATCCGCCCCTTCGTCATCACTTTCAGGCGAGCCAGGATGATGGCATTCGTGAACGAGCCGATCACATAAGCAATGAAAGAGGCCACCAGCAGCCGTCCCGTGAATCCCAGGATGGTATCGTACGCCGCCTGGTCCCCCCATTCGCTTGCCGCCGGCAGCAGTCCCCCCAGGTAGATCGCGATGACCATCACGAGATTCGCGCCGAACCCGGCCCAAATAACGCGTCGAGCCACGGCATATCCGTATACCTCTGTCAGCACGTCTCCAACGATGTAACTCAGGGGAAAGACAACGATTGCCGACGTGACAAGCAGTTCTCCGAAAACGGGCGCATCGCCCAACGTCACAATCCGAACCGCAATGATGTTTGAGGTCAACAGTGCTGCGATAAATGCGGCGACCACCGCCAGGAACCATCGCGACCCGGCTCGCGCCGCCCCCGCCTCTTCGTTGTGGGCCGAAACATCGGATCCGGACAAGACGGCGCAACCCCTCCATTGCATTTGTGAACTGAAAACTGTCGCAAGCATAGCCCACACACTGCGCGCGGCGGAATGCCCTCCGATACGGTACGATGACGGCAGACTCGGATGCCCGGAACACATTGGACACCCACTCAACTTATGGCCGAGACAGGAGGCAATTGCGCTATGGCACTGCTTTGTTTCGATGTTGACGGAACTCTCGACACCGGTGACGGACCCATTCCCGCGTCTGTCCTCCACGATCTGGAGGGCATGGGCCACAAGGTCGTCATCGTCTCTCCGTCCCCCCTGCGGCCCAAAGACGCCGGCTTTCCTGAGTTTCTGAGTGTCGACCGCAAGAAGAACCTTCTTGATGCCCTTGAGGCCCACCCGGATGATCGGCCCGTCTACATCAGCGACAACGATGGGGATGACAAGCTCTCTGAGGAAGTCAACTTCGAGTACGTCCACCCACTCTTTTGGACACCCTTCTACACGCGTCTAACCTCTGACGGCGCCAACTAGCCATCCACAGAATCCCCTCCCCCTTGATGGGGGAGGGTTAGGGTGGGGGTGATCTTCCCCGCTCACCCTGAGCTTGTCGAAGGACACCCCTCCGTCATTCCCGCGAAAGCGGGAATCTTAAACCAGGAGCGCATACAACCTCGCCCCCTATTCACCCTGAGCTCCGGCTCATCCGCTCATCCTGAGCTCGTCGAAGGGCGCGCCGCGCCCCAATTCCTCACGCAACTTGACAAGCTTTATTCCGCCAGTTAACGCCATAGACAGCAAAATGCCGGTCTCCTGTTGCATTAAAGAACCATTAATCCTGCATGTTGCGAAGCATATGCGTTCTGGCAGCTTTGAAACAGACATAAAGTGCGCTTATGCCGAATACGTCAATCTCCTGCTCCTCTAAACCCCTAGCCCTCGTGATGCGCGTTCCTGTTGCCCGTGCCCACGCGCCTCGTCTCACGCTATCGCGTAGGCGCGGCGTAGATAGGCTTGTTGAAGGGTTGACATTATGGTAGTATGGCGCTCGACACACCATGACGTGCGTGGCGGACGAGGGTAGGTCGCCGCGCAAATAGGAGGTGCATTATGACGCAGACTCTGCACAAGGGTGACTTGGCCGGAATTGTGGCGCAGCGCATAGGCGGAACCCGGTCGAATGGTGAAGCCGCACTGAATGCCGTCACTGGCGCTATTCAGGAATCCCTGACCCGCGGCGATCGCGTGGTCATCACCGGCTTCGGCAGCTTTGAGGTTCGCCAGATCAAGGAGCGCACCGTGCGCCCCCTTCGCGGCCCCAACGCTGGCACGCCGACCAAGGTTGCGGCACACGACCGCGTTGGGTTCTCCCCGGGTACGGAACTCGCTAAGGCCGTCAAGCGAAACGGCGCCTAATCTGAAGGCGCGGCGCGCTTCGGCCGCGCGCCGCGCCTTTCCTTTCACACACTGGAAACGATTGCCCCTCTCCGTCGAGAGAGGTTTAATCTGGTCGCGTTGACTCTATTCGCGTGACCAGTCCGGCCATTTCAAGCGCGCCCGCAGCCGCGTCATAGCCCCGGTTGCTCCCCGGCCCTCCTGAGCGCGCCAGCGCCTGCTCCATCGTGTCCGTCGTAAGCACCCCAAACATGCAAGGCACGCCCGTATCCAGCGAGACACGCGTGACAGACTGCGTCACTGCCATCGAAACATAGTCAAAATGCGCAGTCTCGCCACGGATCACTGCGCCGATGCAGATGACCGCCGCATAACGTCCCGTCTCTGCCATTGCTTGCGCCGCCGAGCCAATCTCAAACGACCCTGGCACATAGGCCAGGTCAATGGAATCGTCCGGCACGCCATTCTCGCTCAGAGCGGAAAGCGCGCCCTCAAGCATCCGGTTCGTGATCAGCTCGTTGAAGCGTGCGACAACGATGCCGATGCGCGCGCTGTCCGGCTCCCGCCCCTCGTTCCAGGGCAGTGGCTCAATGGGGTTTGGCGACACGCTGGGTATTCTCCGCTCAGGACTGCCGCTCTGTATCGACGGCTGACTCGTCCTCGGAGGCTCCCTCCATCCCCGTGAGGATGTGCCCCATCTTGTCGCGCTTCGTCTGCAGATAGCGGCGGTTGTGGTCGTTTGGCTGCACCTCGATCGGCACGCGTTCTGTAAGCTCAAGACCGAAGGCGTCAAGCCCCACAACTTTGCGGGGGTTATTCGTCATGAGCTTGAGCTTCCGCACGCCCAGGTCCACGAGGATCTGTGCGCCGATGCCGTATTCCCGGAGATCCGGAGGGAAGCCCATCTGCACGTTGGCCTCAACCGTATCGAGCCCCGTGTCCTGCAGCGCATACGCCCGCAGCTTGTTGTGCAGGCCCACGCCGCGTCCCTCCTGTCTCATGTAGAGAAAGACGCCGGAACCCTCCGCGGCGATGTGCTGCAGCGCAAGGTCCAGTTGCTCGCCGCAGTCGCACCGCATTGAACTGAAGACGTCGCCCGTCACGCATTCGCTGTGGACGCGCGTTAGCACAGGCTCTTCGGAATTGATGTCGCCCATTACCAGCGCGACGTGTTCCTTTGCGTCGATGGAGCTCGAGTAGCCATACGCCCGGAACACACCGTGCCGGGTTGGCATGTCCGCCACACCGCGCCGTTCGACCATCGTCTCTCGCTGACGGCGGTACTCGATGATATCCGCGATAGTGACGATAGGGATGTCCCACTTGGCGGACATCTCCTCTAGTTGCGGCATCCGCGCCATGGTGCCGTCCTCGTTCATGATTTCGCAGATAACTCCGGCCGGATACAGCCCTGCCGCCCGTGCGAGGTCAATGACTGCCTCCGTGTGCCCGGCGCGAACGAGCACCCCCCCCTCGCGGTACCGCAGCGGAAACATGTGGCCCGGACGCATCAGGTCCCCTGAACGCGTTTCCGGATGCACGAGCGCGCGGATCGTTGCTGAACGGTCACCCGCTGATATACCTGTCGTTACGCCCGACTTGGCATCCACGGACTCCGTGAACGCCGTGGTCAGCGGCGACGTGTTCTTCTGCGCCATCATTGGAATATTCAACTCATCAAGTCGCTCTCCAAGAAGAGGCACGCAGACCAGGCCCCGCGCGTTCATCGCCATGAAGTTGATCTTCTCCGGCGTCACCAGGTCCGCCGCGATTGCGAGGTCCCCCTCGTTCTCCCGATCGGCGTCGTCAACGATGATGACAAACTCACCCCGTCGCATCCGGCCTGCGGCGCTCTCGACGTCGATGATGCTCATTAGCTTGCCTCCACGCCCTCACTGAGGGCGCTTATCCCCTCGCGGTCCCCCTGCAGCAGCTTCTCCGCGTACTTGGCAAAGATATCCGTTTCTAGATTCACCGGCATCCCCACGTACGCCTCGCCAAGATCAGTATTCTCATACGTGTGCCGCACCAGCGACACACTGAACGATTCGTCGTCCAGCCCCATGACCGTCAGGCTGATGCCATTCACCGTGATGAATGCCTTTTCGACGAGATACTTCATTACCTCCGGCGGCGCAGTGATCCGTACAAGCCGCGCGTCTCCCTCAGGGGTGATCTCCGCCACCGTGCCCGTGCCGTCTACGTGCCCCTGCACCAGGTGACCGCCAAGACGACTGTTGAACGTGACGGCCCGTTCCAGGTTGATTGGGCTACCGGGCTTGAGCACGTTCATCGCCGTCCGCCTCAGCGTCTCCGGCATGACGTCAAAACTCACCCGGCTGTCCGTCATATCCGTCACCGTCAGGCACGCGCCATTGACGGACAAGCTGTCACCGATGCGCGTTTCGCCCAGCGTCACGTCGGCCTCGACTATCAGGCCGCCCTCGCCAACGGCGACAATCCGCCCCACCTCTTCAACGATCCCCGTAAACATCTTCGTCCTGACGCCTACCCGGCCTTGGTCATTCCCGCGAAAGCGAGGAACCACCGTTTATCCCTTCTTGATGCCCCTGATTATACGCCCGAGCTGCTTAGTCCGCGCCGCCTTGCCAATACCGCAGGATGCCGCGCACAACGATATCCTCTCCCACGAGGTCAACATCCATCCTCACGAATCGATGCGCATCCTTCACATACTCCACGCCATCGCCGCCTACGGGCCCCGGCGCTTCACCTCCGCCGATGATCACCGGAGCGACGGAAATCTCCGCCTGATCAACGAGTCCGTCGTCAAAGAACGCGCCAAGCAGCTGCTCCCCGGCCTCTGTCATCACCTGCACCGCTCCGAGATGCCCAAGGTGTTGCAACAGTGCCGTCAGATCCACGCGCCCGCCTTCGGATGGGAAAGCCGCCGCTGTCACGCTGTCACCCAGGTCTTGGAACGGCGCGCACACCGCCGCCGATGCCGTCGCCACCAATGTCTTGCCCGGCTCGCTGAACAACCGGGCCGAGGGCGGCGTCCGCCCGTTGCTGTCCGCGATAACGCGCATTGGTTGGCGGGACAGCGCATTGCCCTCGCCGTCTCGCGCCGTCAGTTGTGGGTCATCGGAAATCACCGTCCCTGCCGCCGTGATGATCGCGTCAACGTGCGAACGAAGCTCGTGGACACGGCCCCGCGCCGCCTCTCCCGTGATCCATCGCGAATCCCCCGTACGACTCGCTATCTTGCCGTCGAGGCTCATCGCGTACTTCGCGATGACCAGCGGCATCCCTGTCTCCTCGCGCTTGAAATACCCCTGGAAGTGCAGCGTTGCTTCCTCAGCGCAATCACCGACGCTTGTCGAAACGCCGTGCTCCTCCAATAGACGCCGTCCGGAGCCGTTAACCGGCGGATGCGGGTCCAACACCGCGATCTCCACCGACGTAACCCCTGCGGCAATCATCGCCTCCGCGCATGGCGGCGTACGACCGTGGTGCGAACACGGCTCCAGCGTCGTGTACATAGTCGCGCCACGCGCCTTTTCACCTGCCTGTTCCAGCGCGACGATTTCGGCGTGCGGGCCGCCGGGCGGCTGCGTGAAGCCCTCTCCGACGATCTCCCCCTCGCGCACGATAACCGCGCCAACTGCAGGATTGGGACTTGAGAATCCGAGCGCCTGACGTCCCAATTCCAGGGCGCGGGCCATGGGCGTGGTGGCCCCGTGCGTCACTGTCGGGCCTGGAAATCGCGGAACGCGCGGCTCGGCGTCGGCTCAGACTGCCCCTGGTACTTGCTGCCGAGCCGCTCGGAGCCGTAAGGCCGCTGCGCCGGCCCGGACAGCCGTGTAAAGGAGATCTGGCCGATGGGCATTCCGCTGTAAAGAGTAATAGGCAGATTGTTCACGTTGCTCAGTTCAAGGGTCAGACGTCCGCGCCAGCCGGGATCCACGTACCCCGCCGTCGAGTGGATCAGCAGCCCGATGCGCCCAAGGGAACTCTTGCCCTCTAGCCGCGCCACCAGGTCGTCCGGCAGGCCGATGTCCTCAATCGTGCTGCCCAGCACAAACTCGCCGGGGTGCAGGATGAACGGCGCGTCGTCGCGTATTTCCACCATCTCCGTCAGATCGCTCACATCCTGCCGGATATCGATATATGGCCGGCGGGAGTTCCGGAAAACGAGAACCTTGTCGCTCAAATGCACGTCGACACTTGCCGGCTGCACGTCCCCCAGATCCAGCGGGTCGATGATTATGCGGCCGTTCTCAATTTCAGCGTGGATTTCGCCGTCGTTAAGGACCATGTGATGGCCCCTCCCCCAATACAACTACAGTGCAGTTACTATAGCGCAAATCCCACGCGCCCCACCCCGAACCTTAGCCGTAGCGCAGCTACACTATCGCGTACCCCACACGCACATGGATGACAACTTCATTCTCGCCTGCCAGGATCGGCGTGGACGCCATCTCATCGTCCGCGAATGCCGAGGTGGTACGCATCATCTCAGGCGTGTCCTGCGAAAGGGGTGCCGCCCCCGACTCCGAGACATAGAACGGCTCGCCCAACTCAACTTCTGCCAACGAAGCTAGTTGCGTCGCATGGGAGAGCGCTATATGCATCGCCAACTCTCGTGCCTCTCGTTCCGCCTCTATCCTGTCATCGATGTCGAATGAAAGGCCATCCACACGAGCGTTATCGCCGCCTGCGTTTACAGCCCCGTCAATCACGTCCGCAATCGTGTCCAGTGCCCGAACCGTCGCGCGAACGGTGTTTGTCACCGTGAACCCCACCATCTCGCTGCGGCGTAACGTATCGTTCCACTCATACTGCGTCGATACATTGAACGTCAGCGTCTGGATGTCGTCCTCACTGATTCCGGAGGCCGTCAGGCTGTCGACAACCGCGTGCATGGAGCTAGCGGCCTCAGACATCGCCGCGCCCACCGTCTCGCCGCTAGTCTCCACGCCGATCCGCAGAGTGGCAATGTCCGGCGTCACGGAAACCCGCCCCGCCCCTGTTACCCAGATTCCGTCCGTCGACCGATCCAGAATAACCGTGGCCCCATTGTCGTCATCCGATTCAGCGTCGTCCTCATTCGCCGCGCACGCCGCAGTCGCGATCACCGCGATGGCCAGCAGAACAAGCATCAGTGCCGCCGGGCCGCGGATTCCCTGGAAGATGTGAGTGAAAGTCATGTGCGTCCCCCTCGGGCTGTCATTCCGCGCCCCCCTTGAGACGCTGTCTGTCCATGATGCAGGAAACGCACCGTCGGCGCAGAGGGATAGCACCATTCCCGTTCGCCCTGAGCTTGTCGAAGGGTGAACCCCGTCGCGGACCGGGCTACAAACGAATCCGAAACTATAATGGACGGACACTCATGAGATACGTGCCGGTAACTCCCACTGATGACCCGCAGGACGACTACCTGCCGGAGGGAGTTCTTGCGCTTCCGGATGAGCACCCCGCCCGACGATTCGTCCTGGACATAGCGGAAACGCTTGGCCTTGCGGTACTCCTCTTCTTCGTGGTGCAGTTGCTTGTCCAGAACTACGTCGTCACCGGCGGCAGCATGGAGCCGTCTATCGATGACAACGAACTCATCATCGTCAACAAGGCTGTGTATTTCAGCCTCAATAGAGAAACAGTCGATGACCTGATTCCCTTCTTCGACCTGCCGGACGGGGATGACGTCTACCTGTTCCATGCGCCGCAGAGAGGCGAGGTGATCGTCCTAAACTCACCGGAGGGCGACAATCTCGACCTTATCAAGCGCATCATCGGACTCCCGGGAGACACCATCGTGTTTGACAGTCGCGGCGGCACAATCAACGTCAATGGCGTCGAGATTGAGGAAACATGGCTGTCCGACGACCAACGGACGAGAGGATGGGATGTCACGCTAGGTGAAGACGAATACTTTGTGATGGGTGACAACCGCCGTTCCAGCCAGGATTCCCGCCAGTGGGGAACGATCGGACGGGATGAGATTGTAGGCAAATCCCTGCTGACATACTGGCCACCGGAGAAGGTCGGCGCTTCCCCCCACCAAACAGAAGCCTACACCACCGCCTGACCTCTGCCCGTATCATGAACAAACATACGAGGGCCGTTAGCTCAATTGGCAGAGCAGGGGACTTTTAATCCCAAGGTTCCGGGTTCGAGCCCCGGGCGGCCCACCACCATGAATTCGTTACTCCACCTCCGGAAAAGAGACTCGACCACACCATTCTCAAGGACGAAACACCACTCACTCACTTACCGGAAGGCGAATGGTCACCGTCACGCCCTGTCCCGGACCATCGCTCGCGACATCAACCGTGCCTCCATGCGCCTCGATAATCGCTCGGGTGATGGCCAATCCCAGCCCCGTCCCGCCGACCCCTCGATTGCGGGACTGGTCGGTACGGTAGAAGCGATCAAAGACGTGAGGAATGTCCGCAGCGTCGATGCCAATTCCGTCGTCGGTGATTGAAACAACCAGCGCCTCGTCGCCTTCTTGTCTGACCTTGAGCTGGATACTTCCTCCGGCCTCGGTGCAATGAATAGCGTTGTTGATAATGTTTCCCAGGGCCTGGCTCATGCGCATGCGATCAACATCCATGCTCGGAAGGTCAGGGGACAGATCCAGCGACAGCGCAACTTGCCCGGCCTCACATTGGGGCTGCCACCGGTTCACTTCTGCCGTGAACAACTCATAAACCGATGTTGCTTCCCGTGCGAGCCGAAGCTCTCCATGATCGGTCTCCGCAAGCCAGTCCAGGTCAGTCACGATGCCGCCCAGCCTGTCCACCTCCTGGATGATGTGGTCCGAGGCGCTCTCAGGGGACTGAAGTCCATCCCGCAGCCCCTTCGCCTCCAGCTTGATAACACTCAGCGGGGTGTTCAGCTCGTGTGAGACGTCGTTTATCAGACGCCTGCGAAGCTCACGTTGGGTCTCCAGGGCGGAGGTCATCCGGTTGAACGCTTCGCTCATACGGCCCAACTCGTCTGAGGATGTGACCGGAAGCCGCGTCGCGTCCCCCTGGGCAATCGACTGGGTCGCCTCGGTCAAAGCCTTCACGGGCGCTGTGATCCGCCTGGACAACCAGAAAGCCACCAGGATGGCAATACCAATCGTCAGCGCCCCGCCAATTGCGGTGATGTAAAGAAGTGTATTCAGGAACCCATGTGTCTCGGTGGACAAGTATTCCTGGTTCACGTCCACGTAGACGTAACCCACCGGCTGGTCATTAGCCAGGTCGAACACGGTCTCCTGCCGCCCCTCCAGCTCGGACGTGATGTCTTCCGGAGAGAGCACGGACAGGTTGTCCATCACGACACGCCCATCGAGCCCGGTAATCACGACTCTCACCTGGTCTTGATGGAATAGTTCCGAAGAGCCTTCCTCCCCCTCCCGGTGATTCTCCCCCTCCCGAGGACTGTCGTAAATGTATCCGGCCTCGGAAAGTGCCCGGTCCACGGTTGCCCAGCCACCGGCGGCGGTATATTCCCGGCTTATGTCTCTGGCAAGCTGAGCCGCCTCCTCAGTGCCGATCCGGTCCACGAACACACCTAGTCGGGCTTGCGTCGCGTAGTAGCCAACCGCGACGCTTGCCAGGACAGTAAGAAGGACGACCAGAACGGTCGCACCCATGATTCGCCAGTGCAGAGACATCACTCGTCCTCTACCACGAACCTGTAGCCCGCCCCGTACACGGTCTGAATCGGTGTATTGCCATCCTGGTTAATCTGCCTTCGCAGACGGGCAACCTGGCTGTCGATGGCACGGTCAAACCCTTCAAACTCATCGTTGAAGGCCAGGGCGATCAGCCGGTCCCGCGAGAGCACCTGGTTGGGGTGACGCATGAACGTCGAGAGCAAGGCTATCTGCGCCTGGCTCAGCGTCACGGGTTCTTCGTTGACCGTCACGACACTCGTGGTCTCGTTCAGCATGATGTTGCCGCGTATCAGAACCTGCTGGACTTTGTCCTTCACGCGGCGAAGCACGGCCGTTGCTCGGGCAATAACCTCATCCGGATCGAATGGCTTGACGATGTAGTCGTCGGCTCCAATGTCGAGTCCCATGATGCGCTCGGCAGGCGCTTCCCTGGCTGTCAGCATGATGATTGCAACGTCCGATTCCCTGCGTAGGATCTTGCACAACTCCACTCCGTCGAGGCGGGGAAGCATCAGATCAAGGATTATCAGGTCGGGAGCCAGCTCGCGGGCCAGTGCCAGACCGGCCTCGCCATCATGAGCAACCTCAGCGGAGAATCCGGCACGTTCGAAATACACCCTGACCCAGTTTGCGATCCGGGTATCGTCTTCAACTATTAGTACCGTGTCGCTCATCGTCGATCCCTGGGGAATGTCTCTGGGAGCGGTGCCTCAACTGAGGCACCGCTCCCACTTTCGCATGCGCTAGAGTCCATCATCTTACTTGAAGCGGCGGTGTGATAGTTCACTCTCGCCGATTCTGATCGGCCCTAGCCTCGTCCGCGTTCACCACCGGAGCCGTGCTCACCGCCGGACTCACTGCCGGAGCCATGCTCACCACCACCTTCACTGCCGCTGCCGTGCTCGCCGCCGGACTCACCGCCGCCGACTTCGGCATGGGCGACCCATCCGGTGAACGGCGCCTGCGTGGAGGGCATGTTGACTCTGGCCACCCAGCCCGGACCCAGGTTGACGGGATTCGTCGGCCCGAGCTCGGTTCCGTTCGACAGGTGCACCTCGATCCTGACTCGATTCAAGATGCTCCTCGTCGTATTCTCCACGGTGCCCTTGAACGAATTACTGGAAGCGTCATAGCCCAGGATCAGCCGCGCGCCACTGCGGATCTCGTCGAAGGTCTGGTCAGGCGCCAGCTGATTGGCCCCGCTGCCCTCTTCGCTGCCGGACTCTCCACTACGTTCACTGCCGGACTCGGCGCCGCTGCCTTCAGCACTGTTGCTTCCGGAGCCTTCGCTGCCGCCTTCACCACCGGGCCCGTGGCCCTCGCCACCGGAACCCTCGCCGCCACCGCCTTCGCCTGAGCCTTCGCCGCCGCCACTTCCCTCAGTGCTCTGTCCCGGCATGTGAGGCACAGGTCCGGTGCCGCCGCAGTCGAACACTTCCAGGTGCACGACGTACCCGTCAAAGGAAACTCCTGCGAGGCTCGGCTCGCTGGCCAGCGGCACGCTCGTCGCGGCCGATTGTCCGGGACTCAGGTGTCCCAGTACATCGGGGCCAAGCTCGCCAACAGTCGTCGTGCCCGACTTCAGGTGCGGTTCGGCCTGCACGTAGCAGAGCACCTGCGGGAGCGTGTTTGTGACCAGTGACTGGACCGATTGAGTTGCCGGATCGAACCGCGCAACGACGTCCAGTCCGCCAAGGTTGCCCGCCCAGGTATCACTGAGTGGAATGATGGGGCTGGACATCTCGGCTTCACCGGCCTCAGCACCCATGCCGCCGCTCTCAGTGCCCTCGGGCCCCTCATTACCGCCCTCGCTGCCGCTGCCCTCGCCGCCGGACTCGCCACCGCCTTCACCGCTGCCAACTTCGGCATGAGGTGTCCATCCGGTGAACGGTTCCACGGTTGAGGGCAGGTTGACCGGCAACACCTGACCCGGTGCCAGGTCGACAGGCGTCGTCGGCCCGAGCTCTGTGCCGTTGTCGAGGTGCACTTCGATCCTGACCCGCGTCAGGGTGTTATTGGTTGTGTTCTCCACCGTGCCTGTGAAGGCATTGCTCCCGGCGTCGTAGTTCAGGATCAAGCGCGCGCCGCTGCGAACCGTGTCGAAGGTCTCGTCAGGCGCCAACTGGTTTGCGCCGCTGCCCTCTTCACTGCCGGACTCGGAGCCTTCACCGCCGGATTCTCCACCGGATTCACCGCCGGAGCTGTGCTCGCCGCCGCTCTCTCCGCCGGAACTCTCCTGGCTCGTGCCCTCGCTCCCGGACTCCGGACCTTCGCTGGATTCGTTGTTGCTTGTGCAGCCGCTGAGGATCACCACCAGGAATAGCGCCCCCACCGCAACTACCAGGAACATACTTCTCATCAGCTTCTTGATAATCATCGCCCACTCCTTTCATGTGGTCTTCGCGACGTCACCACGATAGGAGCGAAATGTCGCAGAAATATGTCGCCTGCCGACACTGTGCAAAACCGGACGAGGGAGAGGCGAAACCGCCTCTCCCTCGTCTTCACACTATCTCTCCGGTTGGGGCCCTAAAGCCGAAACGGAGGGTGCAATCATGTCCCTTTATGGAATCCAGGCTCTCCACACAGACTCGTTGGCATCAACCCACTCTTGTGCGGCCAGGCGCACCGTGAGGTCGTTCGCAGTCAGGTTGAGCACAATTTCGTTCTGTTGTGCGTTGGTCATCTGGAAGTTGTTGAGGAACTCGTATGCCTCCGGAAACTCCTCCTGAAGACCAGGCCAGATCAGCTTGGTGACAGGATCCGTTGGGTAGCCGCAGTCAAACCTCTCGCCATCCGGATAGCAATCTGAAGTCCATTCCGGCATCTCAATCGGGATAAGGTCGTACTTGGCGTGTGCCCAGTGAGGCTCCCACAGGTACGTGATAATCGGGTCGCCTCGCTGGAAAGCAGCATCCAGCTCGGCAAGCGCCGCGCCCTCATACCCGGCGAATACCACTTGGAAGTCGATACCAAACGCTTCGAGGCGTTCCTCCGGCCTCGTGTCCCACGCAGGCGTGAATTCAAGGAGCCTGCCGCTCGTGCCCGTGTCGCTCGTGGCAAAGACGGACTTGTACTGGTCCATGTCGGCAACGCTGCGGAGATTGGGGGCGACGGCCTCTATGCCTCGCTCAGGGTCGCCGTTGACGATGTAGGAAGGCACATACCAGCCCGTCTCTCCCGATATTCCTACCGGACCCATGCGATCCACCGTGGCCTCTTCGCCGTCTACGTATTCACCAAGGAGATCAGCGCTGTATGACGGCCAGTTGCAGCAAACGAAGTGAAAGTCGCCATTTTCGAGCCCGAGGAAGAGCGGTGCCGAATCGGCGGGCGCGAACTTGGTCGCGACCGTGTGGCCCATCTCTTGCTCCAACAGGATCTGCGCCACAGCCGTCGTGACGAGCTGCCCGTTCCAGTCCTGGTCGACGAGATAGAGTGTGCCTCTCTCGTCGTCTGACTCCATTTCCTCGTCGGCTTGTTCACAGGCCACCCCAACTGCAAGGCCAAGGGCCAACAGGCCTGCCAATAGGATTCCGATCCACTTGTTCTTCACTATGCTCATTACTCTCCCCTCTCTGGACTAGTGGCGCAAAAGGCAAACCTTGGTCGTTTGCCTCATTGTGCGTCGTCACATAAGCATTCCTCCTTACAGGGTTTGCGGGCTCTTATTCTGAGTAGCCCCATCACAATGCTCCGGCTGACATCGCAGCCGTCTGCTTTCTTTGAGTCATTCGATCAAACACCATTGCCATGAAAACGATGGTCATCCCCGCGACCAGGCCGTGGCCCATCTCAAGCCGGATGGAGTTGATAAAAACTTCCTGCCCCAGGCCGGCGCCGCCCACCAGGCCGGCGATGATCACCATGGCCAACACCATGATGATGGTCTGGTTGAGGCCCATCATGATTCTCGGCAGGGCCAGCGGTATCTTGACCTGGAGCATTGTCTGGAAGCCTGTGGAGCCATGGGACTGCGCTGTCTCGATCGCCTCGTTCGGAACTTCCTTTAACCCCAGTGAGGTCATGCGGATCACAGGAGGCAACGCATACACCGCTGTGGCGATGATGCCGACCAACGGCCCAATGCCCCAGAGCATGATCACCGGTATCAAGTAGACGAAGATTGGCATCGTCTGCATGGTGTCTAGGATGGGACGCAGGATCGACTCGAACGTCCTGCTCTGCGAAGCCAGGGCGCCGAGTGTGACACCAACGACTACCGTGAACACTCCGGCCGTCAGCACCTGGCTCAGTGTGACAACGGTCACGTCCCAAAGCCCGCCGATGCCCGCGAACAAGAGCCCCATAACTGCAAGTAAGGCCACGCGCCATCCCGCGGCAAAATAAGCGGCAACGGCGGCAATCACCATCAGCGCCGGCCAGGGAAGCCAGAGCAAGAACGTATTAATGGGTGAATACCCTAGCTCACGGAACAAGGTATCGCGTATCCAGCTTGTCACACCGTAGAAATTGATAGCCATCCAGTTGAAGACGCTATTAATCTGGTCCGACATTGTAAAGGTCAACTCGTCTGGGAAATCCCTCAGAGGAGCGATGAACGCGCCAAGAAGCGCAAGGACGCCCATCAGTACGATGCCGCCCACAAGAAACGGGTTCTGAGAAGCCATGTTGCGGATGGTCTTGCCGGCTGTCCCCTCGCCGGAGGGCTTGGTCGATGAGGCGGCCGCAGTAGCTCGCGGACCGGACTGTGCAAGGGCGTAACTGAACCTGTCCAGGATGATAGCCAACAGCACGATAGCGATGCCGCTCTGCAGCCCATCCCCGGCGTCCACCTCCCTCAGCGAGAGCCAGACATCCCGGCCGAGGCCCTCCACGCCGACCAGCGCGGTAATGATCACCATGGCAACCGCCATCATGATGGTCTGGTTGACGCCCATCATGATTGAGCTCTTGGCCAACGGAATCTGAACGTGAAATAGCGTCTGGGTGGGTGTTGATCCATGAGACTGGGCTGTTTCGACAACTTCCTGTGGAACCTGGCGGATTCCAAGGTTAGTCAGCCTGATGACGGGTGCAATGGAATAAACGACAGTCAGGAAAACGCCCTGCGCCCCGGCCACCCCAAACAGGACCAGCGCCGGAATGAGGTACACAAATGCGGGCAGCACCTGCATCGTGTCAAGAATCGGGCGGACCATCGCCTCGAATCGATTGCTGAATGCCGCCAATATGCCAATAGGAACCCCGATTCCGACGGCGATAAGCACGGAAAGTCCGACCATGCTTAGAGTGACCATCGCGGAGTCCCAGAAACCAATGAGACCGGTGAACAGCGCGGCCACGCCGCTAAACACTCCCAGCCATTTGCCGCCGAGCCGGAAACCCACAAGTGAAACCCCTGCCACCACAAGCGGCCATGGGAGCCACAGCAACAGGGCATCAATTCCGGCTATGCCTGCGTCAAGCACGTCGGCGATAGGATTGAAGAACCAGGCGAACGTATCGCCGACCCACTCAAAACTCGTGTCGATGACCCCTTGGATGGGCAGTTCCCAGCTGCGCGGCCAGTTGCCAAAATCGGTGTTTGCCTGATTCGTCGCGAGTGTATAGGCCAGGAGATAGGTAAAGGCAACAATTACCGCCCACAGGAGCCACCGGAATCGTGACTCTCGGAGAAACTGGAGTTGCAGTGTATCCGTACGGATCACGCTACACCCTCGTCACTCACCAGGGCGGCCATCGCCTCAACCCGGGTTATTGTGCCGATGCATCGGCCGTCGTCCAGGACGGCGATGGGTGCGTCATTGTCGATGACGAGGGGAATAAGCTGTTCTAGACGGGTATCTGCTTCAGTAACGGGGCATGAGTCCTGCATCGTGGATGCCACGCTCGTGTGCGCTGCCGCGCCATTCCTTGGTACATCGTCCAGGTGCACGGTTCCAATGAACAAACCTTCCCCGTCCACCACCACTGCGCATTCGCATTCCTGCGCGGCCATTGCGCTCATCACGTCGGCCACCGACTGATCCGCCGTCACGTAGACGGAGGGCTCTGTCATCACGGATCGGGCGGTGAGGACCTTTGAACGCGGCACGTCTCGTGTGAAGTCACGCACGTAGTCGTCAATGGGATTGGAGACCAACTCTTCAGGTGTGCCTACCTGGACGAACTCTCCGTCCTTCATGATGGCAACCCGGTCTCCCACTTTGATGGCCTCCAGGAAATCGTGTGTGATGAAGACCATCGTCTTCTTGACCATTTCCTGGAGCCCGATCAGCTGATCCTGCATATCCCGACGGATGAGAGGATCAAGAGCGCTGAACGGCTCATCGAAAAGAAGGATCTCGGGGTCGACGGCTAGGGCGCGTGCCAACCCGATACGTTGCTGCATGCCCCCGCTCAGCTCATGAGGATATCGCTGCTCCCAACCTGACAAGCCCACCAGGTCAATGACTTCCTCCGCGCGATGAAGCTGCGTGGCCTTGTCGATGCCCTGGACCTGCAGGCCGTACACGACGTTATCTAGGACCCGCTTGTGGGGGAAGTTGCCGAAGTGCTGGAAGACCATGCCCATCTTGTGACGACGGACATCCCTCAGCTGCTGCTTGCTCATCGCGAGCAAGTCCTCACCGTCTACGTGGACATGTCCGAGAGTCGGCTCGATGAGCCTGCTCAAACAGCGGACAAGCGTGGACTTGCCACTGCCGGAAAGACCCATGATGACAAAGGTCTCTCCGTCAGATACATCGAACGAGACGTCCCGCACGGCGAGAACGCTCCCGGTCTCGGCCAGAACGTCTTCCCGGGTCTGGCCGGGCTCTACAGAATCGGCAAGCTCCTCGGCTCCGTCTCCAAAGACCTTCCAGAGGTTTTCGCAGACAAGTCGGGTCTCGACCTCTAAGCCGGGTTCGTCGGCAGGTCGCGAAAGATCGGCAGCATTGAGCGCTGCGGCATGATTATCGATATGGCACACCCCCCCACGGTGTTTCTCCACTCGGATATGAGCAGGGCTGACAGGAGGCATCGTCTCCGGCGCCACCCACCGCCTTGTGGTACAGCGGTGAGATTTAGACGCTTCGGCCAATCTGGACGCGTGTCGTCCAGCCCGCCCCCTGGTATTCCTTGGTCTAGCCCCCCCAAATTTGAGATTCGTCGCAGTGTACAGGAAATCGGCGCGTTGAGTAAACTTTTGGTTAAAATCGCAAAATTTCCCGTCGACACGTGGAATCTGGTGCAGCGACCGGCCTCGTGCGCACGGATGCTAAAAGGGCCCGCCAACCCGATGCCGCAGGAAGAAATATGAGCACAAGAATGAAACTGGACAGTGACGGTGTGGAGATTCCCTCCACGCCGGTCAGTGTCTATGAGGCAATCTATTGGCGGCGACACGTGAAGGAATTCACGTCCGACGCCGTTACCCGTGAGACTCTGGAACGACTCTTCTCCGCCGCAGTCTGGGCGCCCAATCACCGCCTTACTGAGCCAACTCGCTTCTTCGCCGTCCAAAAAGACAGCCCCATCAGGACGAAGATCGCCGATATCGCCTGGCAATCAGCGTACGACGGCGTGACCAACCCCAACCCCGAGCAGAAGCAGCGTTCCGCAGATGATCTGCGGGACAGGGTAATAACCGCTCCCGCCATGGTCTACATCTATAGCGTCAGGGGTCTGATCGAAGAGATCAGTCGTGAGAACTACGCCGCATCCTGCATCGCCGTTCACAACATGGCCCTCGCCGCCGTAGCGGAAGGCCTCAGCCTTGGATGGAGCACAGGACGACTCACCAAGCTCCCCGGCTTGGCGGACATCCTGGGCGCGAACGAGGAATGGATGATGGTAGGTGTCGTGTTCATCGGCAAAGCCGCAGAAGACCCCGCAACACAGCGCACGCCGCACTCTGAACACGTCACGTGGCTTGAGTGACAAGCCCCCATTCCGGTGCGTTGACTTTCCCGGCTGTCGCTGGCAAGTTCGATTCTGAGATTCCTGAACCGGAGTGAATGGGAATGGTCGACAAAACGACAAGGCCGTCTCGCAGAGCAGCGAGGCCTGCGAAAGAGTCCGCCCTCAAGCCCGCTGCCAACGGCATCGTCTACCTCTCCGGAGGCAACCCCCAGATCGCCAAGGGCGATGGCGATGCGCCCGTGCAGGCCTACATCGACGCCATGCCGGAATGGAAGAGCGATATTGGCCGACGGCTAGATGACCTCATCGTCCGCGCCGTGCCCAACGTCCGTAAGGCCGTCCGATGGAACTCACCCTTCTACGGCACGGAAGAGCACGGTTGGTTCGTGAGCTACCACGTCTTCGCCAAATACATCAAGCTGACGTTCATGAACGGGGCAGGGCTAGACCCCATCCCCCCCGGCGGCGGCAAGGACCCGGACGCCCGCTGGATCGACCTCTACGAAGGCGACTTCGACGAATCCCAACTAACAAACTGGATCCAACAATCCGCCACCCTCCCCGCCTGGAAAGGCTTCTAAACAACCACAACAGTCCCCTCCCCCCCTCGTGAGGGAGGGTTAGGGTGGGGAGGGAGATGCCCCCCGTTCACCCAGAGCTTGTCCAAGAGCACACCGCCGCCCAACCCTGTCATTCCGAGCGCAGCCGAGGAATCTAAAATCGTGATTAGAAAGCCCCCACTCACCCTGCGCTCATCAAAAAATGGACCCCGCACCCCACCCGTCATTCCCACGAAAGCGGGAATCCAGTACCCAGATCAGAATAGGTTAGGGTAGTGGCAGTGTCAGCATGAGCTGCTGGTCTGATACTACGGATTGAACATGAACGAAGAATCCCCGCTTTGGTTAATCGTTACCGGCCCTCCGGCAGCCGGCAAGACAACCCTGGCCAGACATATTGCGCCGGATCTGGGCCTCCCCCTATTTGAAAAGGACGTCTTCAAAGACAACCTCTACGCAGACTTGGGCTTTGGGGACAAGGACTGGTCTCGACGAATCGGCATAAGCGCGATCAACTTGCTGCTACTCACTGCGGATCGAATGCTGCAGGCTGGCGCCTCCCTTATCACTGAAAGCAATTTCTATCGCCAGTTTTCCTCGCAACAAGTCAGGGAAATTGCAGACGGCACTAAGGCTAAAGTCATCCAGGTTCATTGCTCCGCATCTCCGGATGTCTTGATTGCGAGGAATGCCGCCCGGCTTGACCAGAATCAACAGCGCATTGGCCACCACGTCATGCCCAACGAAGAACTGTTGAAAGGACTCAGAAATGGGACATGGGAGCCCCTGGACATTCCCTCAGAGATAATTCGTGTCGATACTTCCAGCGGATTCGATTATGCAGATGTGGCAGGGCATATTCGACGTCTCTACGCCGACGACTAATCTGCTACTGCCCTCATTTCCACAGTTCCCCGCACCCCACCCGTCATTCCGCGCGCAGCCAAGGAATCTAAAATCGTAACTAGAAAGCCCCCCCGTTCACCCTGATCCCCGCCGCAAGCTGACTCCCGCCCCTAGCTCTCCCGCTCTTTCCGCCCCGTAATCGCCGCAACAAGCAACATCAGCGCCGATGGCAGGCAGAAGATGCCGATCGACCACACGGCGAGTACGCAGAAACCCAACAACAATACAAACGGTATCCAGAGCAGCGGGCCGCGTACCCGCTTAGTCCTGTCTGTGAATCGAAGAGTCACCACCGGGATAACGGTCAATACAACGGGAACCATCAACGGCACAAAGATATAAGCGCCATTTACCTCCAACCCACTTCGCTGTGTGGCCATCATTCCACCATCAGAGCTTGACGAGTAGCCGGAGTAAACCGGCCCAAAAGCAAAGAAAAGTAGCACAGCCCACGTCAACAGATGAGCGACTACCGCCAACGTGATCGCTAGTCTAGGCCGTCTCATGAGGCCATCCCTTTCCTACGTCGCCACCATGCAAGAGTAGTCAATGGGTGGGAACCGAGAGGTGATTAAGCGTTCGCCGCCCCACCTCCACCCCCAGTACCACGTCCAACATCTCCAGAATCGCCTGTGTTGGCACGCGATCTCCGATGTTTATACCGACGTACCCCCACACCACACCGCCGTCCGGTCGGATGACAAACGTCGCGGGCGCGGCCACACCGTCCCCCAGCAGATTGAACACCCCGTAGCTCTTCGACACGTCCTCGCTCGTGTCCGCCAGGATCGGGAACTCCGCCCCCGCCATCACCTCCATCCGCTCGGCATCGACCAACAAGTCCGTGCTGATCGCCGCGAGGCCGACGTTCCGGTTCTCAAACTCGTCGTAGAAACTCTGCAACTCGACCAGTTGCTGCTGGCAGATGCCTCAACCGTAGCTGCGATAGAAGACCACCACGAGCGCATCGCGCCCCGCCAACAGATCATCCAACGAGTGCCTCTCGCCAGTGCCCGTAGACAGTGAGAAATCCGGCGCTTGTGGCGCTTCGGGCTCCGGAGTCTCTGTTGGAACCGCGGTGGGCGAAGGCAAAGGCGTGTCCGTCGGGGACGGCGTTACGGTTGGAGAGGGCGCGAGAGTTGGAGCGGGTGTTGGAGATTCCTCCGAGCAACCCGCGAGCACGACGCTCAGCGCCAGCATGGCCACCACCAACAACAATTGGAAGGGCACGAAACGACGGGTAATCACCCCTCCATACTAATCGGCCTCAGCTCCTCCTGAGCCGGTCGAAGGGCGACGAATACTGTCATTCCGAGCGCAGCCGAGGAATCTAAAGCCGTGATTGGGAAGCCCTCTCGCTCACCTTGAGCTTGTCGAAGGGCTCCCCGCTCCGGGATTCAGACACCTACTTGTTCCCTCAGCGATACTTAAACGATATGAAAGATCGGAGGATTTGGTAATCGAATGGACTTTACGCGAACTCTAAACCCACTCCTTGTTTTCCTGGTTGCCGCGCTAACTGCGCTTGCGCTCGCCTGCGGCACGGCGGCAGAGCCGACGGCAACAGCCACGCCCGTTCCTCCCGCGCCAACGGCCACCCCAACACCCACACCAGAGCCAACAGCGACCCCTGAGTCAATGTCCGACTCCATGCCCACTCTAGGAGCAAATTCTACGTGGCAGGACGTGGTTGGTGCTCTCTTTACCGACGAAGAATCCGCCTGCGTGCGTGACACCGTAGGAGAAGAGACATATACCGCCATGCTGAATCAGCCATTCATGGATCAATCCCTGGAAAGCAATGCAAACGCAGTGGCTCACTGCCTTTCACAGGAATCTCAGGTGGATCTGTACTTGGCGGCCATGTCCGGCGCAGCCGGTGGCGGCATCAGCACTGAGAGTCTGGCGTGTCTGAAGGCAGGCCTAATCGACACCGGTGAGGACTTCTTCGCAGATGAGATCCAACCGGCGGTCGCGGTGGTCTTTCTGAACTGCCTGTCCGAGGATGAATTGGCCGCGCTGGCGGCCTCGTCTGCGTTGGAACCGGCCGGGGAGACATCCGAAACGACTCCGCTGGAGTTGCTGCGCGCCCAGGCCGGACTTGATCCGAACGTCCAGGCCCTGTTTGATTGCCTTGATCAGAACGCCACCCAACGTGAGTTGGAGGCGTACTTCAATGAGAACTCCCAGACACTCCCCTCAGCGGCAATGGAGTGCTTCGTGCTGCACCCGTTAGCGGGTGGATAGTCGTTCCCAAACTGCCCGGGCGAGCGAACCCAGTCCATAACCCGTAGAAAATCCTCGCCCAGTCAAAAAAATCCCTCCCCCCTGTGTGGGGGAGGGTGGTGGCGGGGAGATTGAGCTAAGGCCCTACGCCGCAGCCCTCTCCGCTTCCAGGGCTTCCTTCGCCGCCTCGGCAATCCGCGCAAACGCTTGCGGGTCCCGCACGGCCAGATCGGCCAGCATCTTGCGGTCGACAGCCACGTTCGCCAGCTTCAGGCCGTGGATAAGATTCCCGTACGTGATGTCATTCATCCGCGCCGCGGCGTTGATCCGCGTGATCCACAGTCGCCGAAAGTCGCCCTTGCGCTCTCGCCGGTGCTCATAGGCGTACTGCCAAGAGTGCAGCAGGGACTCCTGCGCCCGGCGAAACAGCTTGTGCCGGGAGCCCCATTGCCCCTTCATCAGGTTGATGACTTCCTTGTGGCGGCGACGCGTTCGAGGCCCGCCCTTGATTCGGGTCATAGCTTGTATTCCTCTCCGTAGTGTCCGAAAGGAGAAATGTGCCCTTACGGGCCGTAAGGCAGCAGTCGCTGTACGCGACGCCTGTCCGCCGGGCTCAGGGGATGCTCATCGCCGTAAAGGCGCTTAACGTCCTTGGGCTTACGGCGGCGCAGGTGGCTCTGATGCCCCTTGCGCTTGGTCAGCTTGCCGGAGCCGGTCATGCCGATCCGTTTCTGAGTGCCCTTATGCGTCTTGAGTTTGTACTTTGCCATGGTGATTCCTGTCCCCGCGCTTGCTGACTATCTAATTCTACGCCTGATCGGTTGAAGCCGCGACGACAGGTGTCTCTTCAGCCTGCTCATCCGGAACTGCAGCCGGCTCATCCAAAGAAGCCTCTAACGGGGCCTCAACCTGCTTCGCCGGCGCGGCATGCTTGCGCTTCAGGGGGGCCAGAATCATGCTCATGCCCCGTCCCTCCAGCTGCGGCGCAACATCAATGCCCGCTATGTCTTCCACCTGTTCAGATACCTTCTTAAGCAGATTGATCGCCAACTCGGGATGCGTCGCCTCCCGGCCTCTGAAAATGACCGAGACCTTGACCTTATCCCCGCCGTCAATCAGCTTGCGTACCGTCCTCGTCTTGAAGTCGATATCGTGCTGACCAATCTTGGGGCGGAGCCGCACCTCGCCGAGTTCCTGCGTGTGCTGTCCCTTGCGGAGCTCCCGCTCCTTCTTGGACTGCTCGTAGCGATAGCGGCCGTAATCAAGTATGCGGCAAACAGGGGGCTGGGCGCCCGGGGCAACCTCAACCAGGTCAAGGCCCCGATCCTGCGCCAGCTGAATGGCGTCTGCCGTATGCATCACCCCAACCCGTTCCCCCGTGTCGGTCACCACAAGGACTTCTGACACGGTTATGCGTTGGTTGACGCGGTAATCTCTCGGTATGTCTACTCCCTCGCTTTGTATCTGTCAGCCGTATCGCTCAAGCACGTACTCTACAATCCGCCTATTTACCCCGTCAAGAACGAAGAGACGCCCTGCACCGTCAGCGGCCTACCTGAGCACGCCACTCTCAGTCCCCTTTGATATTTCCTCGTCGGACAAGCCGAGCACGCTCCTGAACACATACTCATTATCCTCACCGATCCATGGCGCACGGTTCGCCGCAGTTGCCCTGGATAGGGAAGGAACGGCCGGCAGTCCGTGATGGGAGAGCGTCCCCCACGTCGTGTGCGTCGACCGCACGATGTGTCCGCGCTCTCTCAGATGCGGATCGTTGTACAGGTCCTCGCTGTTCATCGCCACGCCGGCCGGCACCCCGACCTTCTGCAACATGTGAAGAACCTGGTGCGACGTGAACGCCTTGGCCCACTCGCTTATCTCATGGTCGATTTCGTCGCGATTCGCCCGTCGTCCCTCCCTGTCCGCAAAACGTGGGTCGTCCGCCCAGTGTGGCGCGCCCATCGCCGTCGACAGCGCCCGCCATTGCTCGTCCGTCTCGCACGCGATGACGATCCACGTATCCGGGTACAGGCACGCGTACGCCCCGTAGGGCGCGTAATGGGCCGCCAACGGCTCGTCATAGCCCACGCTGCCCCAGATGTTCCCGTTGATCGTGTAGTCCAGGATGGCCGGGCCCATCATCGATCCCTGCCCGTCCACCTGCGCAATCTCAATGAATTGCCCGCGACCCGTCACGTCGCGGAACTCAAGCGCCGCCGCCGTCGAAAGCGCAACGAACGCCGCTCCCACATAGTCCGGTATGACACCCTTCGCGTGGTTCTGCATCGGCGAGTCCGGGTGCCCCCACAACAGCGACAGCCCCGTCACCGCCTGCAGGTTGTTGCCATACGTTACCCAGTTGTTCAGCGGCCCGTCTGATCCCATACCCGGCATCCCGATCTGGATGATGCCCGGGTTGATCTTCGTCAGATCGTCGTAGCCCAGCCCAAGCCGCTTCATCACCGTCGCGCTGAAGTTGTCAACGACCACATCGCTGTCTTTAGCGAGCCGACGGAACAGCTCCTTGCCCTCATCCGAGCGGAGATCGACTGTGCAGCTCAGCTTGTTGCGGTTCATGTCAGGGAACAGCGGGCGCGTCGGCTCGCGATTCGCCTCAAGGCTTGCAGACTCCACCTTGATGACCTCCGCGCCATAGAACCCCAGGAACATGGTCCCGATGGGCCCGGCAAACGCCCGCGTGATGTCCGCTACGCGGATGCCGTCCAACAGCGCCGCATCTGGCGCCTTCCCATTCGTCGGTGCAGGGTACGTCTCGCGTCGCGGGGAAACCGTCTCGATCTCTGCCAACACCTCATCCCGATGCTGATCCAGCAGCGGGGCAGGGCGAGTCTGGTTCCACGGCGTCGCCGACATGATGAACGGCTGACCCGGCGTCTCATACTCGCCAACGACAGGATGCGTCACCTTCTGGAACCACCCGCGCTGCCTCATATGGTCATCCGTCACGAAATCCTCGAACGTATTGACCGGGCAGCACGCGAGGCCGCGCTTCTGCGCCTCCTCCACGAACTCATCGCGGTCGAACTGTTCCACGAACGACTGAATCAGTATCTGTGCGAGGTCCTCGTTGTCCGTCCGGTACTGCGATGAATCCCAGTCATCGTCGGACAGCACCGCGTCCTCCATCCACTGCCGGGACAGGACGCGCCAATGGCCGGTCATAAAGATCGCAATCTGGACGTACTTGTCATCCTTTGTTCGATAGATATTGGCGGGACCGCCGCGGGGGCCCTGCCGCGTCACGATCTCGCTCCGCTGGCTGTACCGTGCAATCGTGCCGACCGTCGCGAACGTCAGCGCCTCCTGCAGCGAAAGGTCGATGCGCTGCCCGCGCCCCGTCGCCCGCCGGTGCCGAACGGCATTGATCGCCAGGTACGCTCCGTGGACGGCCGCGAGCTGCGACCCAATCTGGCACGGCAGAACGACGGGTGAGCGCTCATCATCGCCCTGGCTCATCATCACGCCGGACATGGCGGAGATGATCGCCTCATTGGCCGCAAAGTGGCTGAACGGCCCCGTCTGCCCGAATGGCGTCAGCGAGACCGTCACAAGACCCGGATTCAAAGCCTCCAGCCGTGCATCATCAATCCCCAACGCCGCCAGCTGGCCGGGCGTCGTGCACTCCACAAAGACATCCGCGCGCTCGATGAGCTTCTCAAGCGTCTCCCGCCCGCCGGAGTCATCAATATCCAGCACGATACTGCGACGATTCAGATTGGCGTTCAGGAACTTGATCCCGCGCTCCGGGTCTGCGATGTCCCCCGCGAAGGGCCCATGCATCCGGTTTGGATCGCCCCCCGGCGGCTCCACCTTGATGACGTCCGCGCCGAGCCCCGCGAGATACCCCGCGCAATACGCCGCCGGAATCTCCCCAATCTCTACAACCCGCAGATGCCCCAGCGCCGAATCCGTTTCCCCGTTAGTCATAGCCATTCTCCCCACCGATTAGGCGCATTCGTCATTCCCGCGAAAGCATGCCCCGTACTCCGATACGGGGCGGGAACCCAGAACACCCTCTCCCAATCTGCGAGTACGATAGGCGTCCCACCCTTAAAGGGTCAAGAACAAACCACCCCCGCTCACGATGAGCCTGTCGAAGGGCCACCACGCCCGCCATTCCCGCGCCCCCCAAGTCATTCCCACGCAGGCGGGAATCTCAATCACAATGACGCAACCCAACCCATTAACGCCGTTAAACCCCTTGCCCCCACCTCTCACAATCAGTAGGGTAGACACAAAACAACGCGTCTACCCTGAGGAACGACAATGAGCCTGAACATCAAGAACGAGGAAACCTGCCGCCTCGCCGAAGAACTGGCCGCGATTACCAAAGAAAACAAGACGCAGGCAATCACCATCGCCCTAAAAGAACGCCTCGAACGGGTGACACGCCAGCGAGAAGAGCGCATTGAGTCCATGCTCGCCGTCGGCGAGCGCCTCGCGCCATACCTGAAACCGGGGCCCTCCTCAACGGAAATCGGCGACTTCCTCTACGGTGGCGAGTTTGGCGAACCGAAATGATCATCGATTCCTCGGCGATCTGCGCCATCATGTTTCGCGAGCCGGAAGCCAGACGCTTTGCTGAGGCCATTGAGGATGCAGACGTATGCCGCATGTCAGCAGGGAGTCTTCTAGAAACCTCAATGGTTGTCGAAGGCCGGGTAGGATCACGGGGCGGAGATGAGCTTGATGCATTCATCGAGAGAAGGGGCGTCGAAATCGTCCCCGTCACAGCCCAACAAGTCGCCGTTGCCCGACGCGCCTGGCGAGAATTCGGCAAAGGCAACCACCCCGCCGCCCTCAACCTAGGCGATTGCCTCGCCTACGCCCTCTCAGAAATGACCCGAGAACCCCTCCTCTACAAAGACCGGGACTTCAGGCAGACGGATGTGCAGCGGGCGTGAGGCGGGGGACTATCTGACGTCCTCACCGCTGCATAGGCGCAATGCGATTGCATGAATTGCCTCGGCCCGGGCACGAATGAACGATTCGTAGTCTCTCTTGACTGCCACTCCTCGTTCGTCTCTGTCAGGAATAGCGTCGTATCCACCCACATTGAGCTTGTCAAATGGAATAATGTGCGTATCCAGTCGGCTTCGAATCTCGTCTTTCCCAAGAGTGGCGCGTTCGGCGCGTTCACGCAGATAAGCGATAGGCTCCTTCGCCCCGATATTTCGATTGGTATTCCAAGTGACTAGGGCGCAGTTCAATGCCAGATTTATATCAGAGTCGTCTAGCATGCCGTCGTTATCGAGCAGCGATTCGGGAAACAAGTGATGATATTCCCTGATGGACAGGTGCTCCCAACTAGCTGGTGTGTCGTCCGCAAAATCTCTGCCTCCTGCCCTTAGCGACACTGCGAGTATTGCTCGCGCTAGTGTATTGCGAAGTCGAGGCCAAGGAGCCCGTTCTAACTCCTCTATCTCGACAAGAGGGTTTCGCAACTCATCCAGAACTGGGATTGAAGCATCTGCGTCTCTGTCTAATATCCGAGCTCTTAGGCCTCGATAATCTTGAAGTGCGGCAGTAGCTGCAGCGCGGTCATATCTGTCGGTAAAGAACGAGCGCCATAGGTATTGGCGCAAAACCGTGCGAGCTTCTCCGTGCGCATCAAGGGCTTGGGGCATTTGACTCCAAATTGATGCGAGTATTGGCACTACGGCAACGGTTGGTAACCGATCGCGGTCATAAACTCGCTCGTCGATTAGAAATCTTATCGCGCCGCCGACCCCTCTTTCGATTGCCTCCCATTCATTCGCGAGCCTTTGCAAGTCCAGTCGCATAAACGAAGATTCTGTTGGTGTTCGATCTTCACGCAATGCGGCAACACGCAAGACCAAATCCGACACATTGACATATCGTTCGGCCTCCGGTACTGCTGCTCGCAGTGACCCTTCAAGTTCGTGCAGCGACCGCCCAGTCGCTGCCTCCAGTTGTGCGACCACTATATCGAATGCACTGAGTCGCACTGACGTAGTATTCATCTGGATGAACACATCGATTGCCTCTTCAGGAGGAGTGTCAACTGGCAACTCCAAATATGGAAGATTCGCCTCCCGAACAGCGGTCACCAATGTACCTAGCGTCAGCTGTAACTCCCGACTTTCCAGAATAGAGTTAGTTGCGCTATCGCACCAATTCCTTATCGCGTCCGGCTCGATTGCCGGATTCAATAGACTTATTGGTACTAGGCCGCGGCTAAACTGCTCATCTGGTTGATCAACCCAAAGCGGGTAACGCTGACCATTTCGGGACCACCGACTGAAACTTCTTACTCGAGATGGATCGTAATTTTCAGATGGCAAAACCGCAAAATAGGTTCGATCATCAAACCCATCATTGAGTGCTTTCCAAAGCGCTGTAAGTCTCTGCTGTCCATCCAGCAGATGCTCAGTAGTACGTTCGGTTGGTTTAGGTGCCCCTGCCATTGCTCTGCTAACGAACGGTTCATTGTCTCCAATAGCAAGCACCAAAGCAGCCCCTATCGGGCGCCCGCGAAGGATTGTATCTAGAAGTGTGCCAACTTCTCCATGACTCCAACTTTCAAATCGCTGAAATCGCGGCAGTGCCAACTGTCCAGACCGCACTCGGACCAGCCAATCTGGAAGAAAGCGGTTATGAGCATCCATCCCCATGCGGCTACACCCCAATCTCGGCTAACTCACTAGAGGCAATGTCAACCTTGTCAACTTCCAATTTACGACACCTCTAGTGAAATAGTCGCTGTCGTTTGTTCGAACGCGAAAGTTCAAAGAGCTTCCTCACCCCCTCACCGCAGCCACCTCCCCCAATACCCGCTCCACAAACTCCGATATGGGAGCCGCCCCTAGGTTCTCGCTATTCTCCCGACGCCGCACCGCCACGGCGCCAGATTCCGCCTCGCGGTCGCCCACCACCAGCATGTAGGGCACGTGCCGCGTCTGTGCCTCGCGGATTTTCGCATTCATCCGCTCGTTGCGATCATCAATCTCACACCGCAGCCCCGCCGCGTGCAGCTGCTCCTGCACCTGCTGCGCGTATGGGATATGCCGATCCGCGATGGGGATGACCGTCGCCTGCACCGGCGCCAACCACACCGGAAACGCCCCCGCGTTGTGCTCCAGCAGCACCCCGAAGAACCGCTCCAACGACCCAAGAATCGCCCGATGAATCATCACCGGCCGCTCGCGTGTGTTGTCCTCCGTCACGTACTCGAGATCGAACCGTTCCGGCAGGTTAAAGTCCAGCTGGAACGTGCTCAACTGCCACTCGCGGCGCAAGGCGTCCTGCGAGAATAGATCGATCTTCGGCCCGTAGAACGCGCCCTCATTGGGAATCTCTTCGAAGTCCGCCCCCGCCAGCGTCAGCGCCTCACGAAGCGCTTCCTCCGCCCGATCCCACGTCTCATCACTTCCCACACGCTTCTCTGGCCGCAGCGAAAGCGTGTAGCGCGGCTCATTCAGCCCGAACGCCTCGTACACATCGCGCATCATCCGTATCAACGACGAAAACTCATCCTGCACCTGGTCCAAACGACAAAAGATGTGAGCATCGTCCTGCGAGAAACTACGAACACGCGTCAGCCCGTGCGTCACGCCGGAGCGCTCGTTCCGATGCAGCCGCCCAAAGTCCGCCAAACGCAGCGGCAGCGCGCGATACGAATGCAGCTGCGACTGATAAACGACGCAGTGCCCAGGGCAATTCATCGGTTTGACCCCGTACTCGATCTCGTCCGACTGCGTCAGGTACATGTTCTCCAGGTAATTGTCGTAATGACCCGACTGCTTCCACAGGTCGGTCAAAAAGATCTGCGGCGTGATTACCTCCTGGTAGCCGTACTTGTCATACAGCTCGCGGATGAAATCAACCATCAGGTTGTAGACCGTCGCCCCCTTGGGCAGGAAGAACGGGCTGGCCGGCGCGATCGGATCGAAGAAGAACAGGTCAAGCTCGCGCCCCAGCCGACGATGATCCCGCCGCTCGGCCTCCGCCAACCGCTCCAGGTGCGCGTCCAGCTCCTCCTGCGTCTCAAACAGCGCTCCGTAGATGCGCTGTAGCTGCGGATTGTTCTCGTTTCCGCGCCAATACGCCCCCGCCACGCGCGTCAGCGTGAACGCCCCCGTCTTGTTCGTCGACTCCGCATGTGGCCCCTGGCACAAGTCCGTGAAGTCCCGGTGCGTGTACGTCGAGACCGTCTCATCCGTCAGGCTCTCGATAATCTCAACCTTGAAAGGCTGATCCGCGAACCGTGTCAGTCCCTCTTCACGCGGCAACTCGCTCGCTACAAACGATGCAGCCGATGCTGCGCTCTCCCGCATCCGCGCCTCGATCTCCGGCAGATCGTCCGTGGACAGCGTGCGTGGCAGCAGGAAGTCGTAATAGAACCCGTCCTCGATGGGCGGCCCGATACCCAGCTTCGCCTCGGGGAACATGGACAGCACCGCCTCCGCCATCATGTGCGCCGCGGAATGTCTCATCCGGATGAGCGTGTCGTCCTCCCCCGCATAGCGCCCTTCAAGCGCGCCATCATGCCCGGTGTCTGATGCGTGACCTTCTTGATGGGACATCGTCGTTCAATTCTCCTTGCGCTAGTCCTATCTATAATGACGAATGAAACGCAAAGCGTGAAAGAGGCTAAACAAGTGCCCGATTCGATATCACCCCAAACCCACTCCCGCCAACGCCAACTCCTCGAAGAGCTGTCCAACGCCTTCGGCCCCACCGGCCACGAGGGCCCCGTCCGCGCCATCGTCCGACGCGAGATGGACTCCCTTGCAGACTTCGTGGAGACTGACGGCATTGGCTCCCTCATCGCTCGCATCGGCGACGAATCAGATGACGTTCCCCGCGTCATGCTCTCCGGCCATATGGATGAAGTCGGCCTCATGGTCCGCCAGATTACGGCCGAGGGCTACCTCACAATTCAGCCCCTCGGCGGCTGGCTTGACCAGGCCCTGATAAACCAGCGTTGGGTCGTCATGACGCGCAACGGCCCCATCCCCGGCCTCACCGGCATCAAGACCCCACACGTCATGCAGCCGGACGCGCGCACGCAGGTCTTCAAGAAAGAGAGCATGTTCATAGATGTCGGCGCGTCCAACAAGGAGGACGCGGAGCAGCGACTCGGCATCCGCCCAGGCGACCCCATCGCGCCGGACAGCCGCTTTCAAGAGATGGCCGGTGGCGAGCTCTACATCGGCAAGGCGTGGGATGACAGGGCAGGGGTGGCCGGACTCATTGAAGTCGCCCGTGCCCTGCGTGAATCTGCAGATCCACTCCCCGCCACCGTCTACCTTGTCGCAACCGTCCAGGAAGAAGTCGGCCTGCGCGGCGCGCACACAAGCAGCTTCCATGTCATGCCGGACATCGGCATCAACCTTGAGTCCGGCGTCGCGGGCGACTACCCCGGCATCACCAAGGACGAGGCCCAGGAGGAGCTCGGCAAAGGCCCGACGGTCTTCCTCCATGACAGCTCCATGCTGCCTAACCTGCGACTGCGTGACTTCTTTGTCGATACAGCCGCTGCCCTCGAGATGCCGCTCCAGTTCAACGTCCTCAGTGGATACGGAGAAGACGGCGCGGAGATGCAGAAAGCAGGCTCCGGCGCGCCCTCCATCAACATCGCCGTCCCCACTCGCTACCTGCACAGCCACAACGGAGTCATCCACCGCGACGATTTTGCCAACGCCGTCCGCCTTGTTACTGAAGTCGTCCGCCGCCTCACCCCGGAAACCGTTTCAGCCCTAACCACCTTCGACTAATCCCTTTCCCAACCCTCGTGCAGGCAGGGGGAGGCAAGCGCGTCGTGGTCGTACCATTTATGATGAACGCAACTTGGCTACAGGAGTTTGGCAGTGCCTCTCATTCCCAAGGTGATGAGCACCCAGCACCCGGACAACGCTGCGGCGCCTTCCTACGCCGTTGATGGAGTAATCAAGGGCGACGGCGAGATCATCGAGGCCGTCGATGCCTTCAGTCTCGGCTGCGATGAGCAGATGTGGGACTCGGAAGGCAAGGACACCGATACCCACGTCGTTCAGAAACTTCTTAGCAATTACTCCGACTACTTCCGCGAGGAGCGCCGGTTGGGACGCGACACCGTCATCACCCTGCGCGTCCCCAATCCCGCCATCGAGGTTGAGATGCGGAAACTGATGGTTGAGGCGCTGCAGGGCATCCCCACCGCCTTCGATGTGGCCCGTGAGTTCTATGGCGGCGACCTGGAGCCGCCCATACAGGAGATCATTCTCCCCTTCACCACCTCCGCCGACGAACTCTCTCGCATTGCGGCTTACTACGAGAACTTCATCGTCGGACAAGAAACACGCACCCTCCTGGGCGACGTATCCGTTCGCGATTGGATAGGCGAGTTCCTCCCGAAACGCATTCGCGTTATCCCGCTCGTGGAATCGCGCGATCAGATGCTCCACGTCGATGACATCGTCCGCGAGTACCTGCGGGAGCGTGAGGAACCCTACCAGCGTGTCTTCCTGGCCCGCAGCGACCCCGCCCTGAACTACGGCATGGTTGGCGCGGAAATCCTGCTCAAGACCGCCCTCTACCGTGTTGACCGGCTCGCGCAGGAGACCGGCATTCCGATGTACCCAATTATTGGCGCCGGCTCCGTCCCGTTCCGTGGACACTTGAAACCCACCAACACCGCGCGGGCCTTCCGTGAGTACCCCAGCGTCCATACGCTCACCGTGCAGTCGGCATTCAAATTTGACTACCCCCGTGATGACGTGACCTCGGGCATCGCCCAGATCCAGGCTCACGACCAGACTCCTGCGCCGCCGATCGATGAACAACGCGCCATCGCCATACTGGATAAGGCCGCCGCGGAGTACCAGAAGCAGGTGCGCAACCTTGCTCCGACAATCGCCACAGTCTCCGCGCTCTCCCCGCGGAGGCGAGAGCGCAAACTGCACGTAGGACTATTCGGCTACGGACGCTCACTCTCTGGCTCAGACGACGTTACGCTGCCCCGCGCCATCGCCTTCGCCACTGCCCTCTATTCCATAGGCGTTCCACCGGAATTGCTCGGACTCGCCGCCCTTGACCAGGAGGATTTCGCCTACCTGCGAGAGATATACCCGAGCTTTACAGAAGATCTCGCCACAGCGCTCCGCTACGCGAACGAGACACGCGTTAACCAACTGCTCGGCGACAACTACCGGCGACTGCTTGTCCGCTTCACGGAAGAGATCGACCGCATTCACGAGGGACTCACCACGGCGGTGTGGGCGAGCATTGAGCAAGGTGCCACCACGCAAGTGTCGCACTACATCGCGGAAGCGGGAAAACTCCGGCGCTTCTTGGGTTAAAGGCAGGATGCACAATCTCCCTTCTGTCATTCCGAGCGCAGACGAGGAATCTGAGACCCTGATTGACTAACGGCGCCGGAACGCGGCCTCGCAACCCCACAAGGCACCCAATGACAGTCGCGAACCGAGAAAAAACTTGACACCCCGCCCTATTCGGCGCATAGTGACTTTCGGTATCCGGTTCGGTGATTCGATCCCTGAACCATGCTGTACCAAACGTTCCCCATAGACCCGTTGCGGCACTCCTTTAAGGGCGTGTGTATGCGCGGAATGACGGATGGAGAACGAAGCAGGCGTGAATCGCTCCCCGAGATATTACGGTGGGGCAGGCCATATGGGGATACATGGCAAAGTACGTCTTCGTGACCGGCGGGGTCGTTAGTTCAATCGGCAAGGGCATCACCGCCGCCGCAATCGGCCGTCTCTTCACGAGCCGCGGCATTAGGGTCGCAGTTCAAAAACTCGATCCCTACCTCAACGTCGACCCCGGCACCATGTCCCCCTATCAGCACGGCGAGGTCTTCGTCACGCGCGACGGCGCTGAAACAGACCTCGACCTTGGCCACTATGAGAGATTCGTCGATACCGAAATGACACGCTCATCCAGCGTCACCGCCGGACAGGTCTACTCCTCCGTCCTCTCACGAGAGCGGCGCGGTGACTTCCTTGGCGGCACCATCCAGGTCGTCCCCCACGTCACCAATTCAATCAAGAATCGCATGAGGCAGATTGCGGACGAGACTAACGCGGAAGTCATCATCATTGAAGTCGGCGGCACCGTTGGCGACATTGAGGGCCAGCCCTTCCTTGAAGCCATCCGCCAGGTCCGCAACGAGGTTGGCCGCGCCGATGCCATCTTTGTTCACGTCACCTACCTTCCGTACCTCCACGCCACTGGAGAGCTCAAGACCAAGCCCACGCAGCACTCCGTCCGTGAGCTGGGCCGGAGCGCCGGCATCGCGCCTGACGTCATCATCGCCCGCAGTGAAGTTGAGGCCACGCAGGAGACCATCGAGAAGATCGCCTTGTTCTGTGACGTTGAGCCGCAGGCCGTCATCCCCCTCTCCACCGTGGACACCATCTACCGTGTCCCCCTCCTTCTTGAAGAACGCGGCCTCGGCGACTACCTCCTTAATAGGATGCAGTTCGCGGAGTATGCCGAGAAAGAACCGCAGCTCGATGACTGGCGCGATCTCGTCCGACGATTCGATGAACCCAAGCCGCCCCTCACCGTCGCCATCGTCGGCAAGTATGTCGAGCTGCGTGACGCCTACCTTTCCGTTAAGGAAGCCCTCACGCACTCTGGCCTTGAGATCGGTGTCGACATTGACATCGACTGGGTCTCCGCCGAGGAGCTGGAAGAAGACGGTTGGGAGGCCCTGTTGCAGCGTGCGCACGGCATCGTCGTTCCCGGCGGCTTTGGCGAGCGCGGCATCGAGGGCATGATCCGCGCCGCCTCGTACGCCCGTGAGCAGCGCGTCCCGTATCTCGGTCTCTGCCTTGGCATGCAAATTATGGTCATTGAATTCGCGCGAAACGTCGCCGGCCTGAGCGGTGCCAACTCCACCGAGTTCGATGTCGCCACCCGCCACCCCGTCATCCACATCATGGAAGACCAGGAACGGGTTCGCGCCATGGGCGGTACCATGCGTCTTGGTTCCTACCTCTGCCACCTCACACCCGGCACAAACGCCGCCCGCGCCTATGGCAACCCGGAGACTATTGTTGAGCGCCATCGCCACCGCTTTGAATTCAACAACGCCTACCGTTCCTCCTTTAACGAATCCGGCTTAATCGTCAGCGGCGCCTATCGTGAACTCGATCTCGTTGAGATCTCTGAATTACGTGATCATCCCTTCATGGTTGGGACGCAATTCCACCCGGAATTCAGGTCACGACCTACCCGGGCGCATCCCCTCTTTCGTGAATTCGTCTCAGTCGCGGCCGGCATCCTGCGGGAAGGAGAGCAGCCGCCTCTCATCGTTGCTCAGGACGGCCTCGCTCATCCCGCCCAACGACTCGACCCATCCCCTTACGGCGCAGCGCCCGTCCGGCGTGACCAAACAGCCGAACAGACCCGCAGCGCGGGGACCGGATTCTGATACGCGCCCAATCAGCCCTTTCCCTTTAAGTACTTAACAACCGACAACACACACCGAACGAGCAAACAAAGTAACAAACGCCCGGGCATCGTCACACCGCCCGCAGCAAAAGGAGACTTACGTGGACACCACAGACACCCCCAACCCCGACGAGCCGCAGCGCCCCGTCACTCGGCGCGGCATCGCCCGTCCGCCGCGCACTCGCCGCGCTTCGGGCACCGCAACAACGGAAGCACCGCCGGAGGAAAACTCCGCCCAGGAATCTGTTGCGGACAACGGCACGACTCCGGTCGAGACGACGGACAACGGCACGGCCCCCGCCGCTCACCCTGAGCTCACTGCCGCCCACCCTGAGCCCACCGCCGCTCAGCCTGAGCCTGTCGAAGGGCCCACGGAAAACGGCGCAGCCGCTCCGGAGCCCTCCTCCCCATCAACGACAACGAGGAGGAGTCGAAGCGCGAGTGAAGCCCCCTCCATCACGGACGGCCTTCCACCCGCCACCATGACAACCACCACCGAAACCATCGAAGACATCGAAGAAGAGGCGCCACCCCGACGCGCGCCACGCCCACGTCCCGCCAACGGTGTAGGGCAGCGGCGACGCGAGCGACCGGACCGCGGTGACCGCCCCAACCGGGCTCCCCGCGACGGCGGAGGCCCACGTCCACCCGCCAACGCTGACGACGGCGATTCTGACACACAACAGCGTGAGCCGCGTGTCGTTGATCTGCCGGAGGCGCTTCAACAGGTCACCATCCCGCAGCTTGAGGCCCTTGATCGTGATGAGGCCGGCCGCCTCGCTGAATTCCTCAACATGCCCCCCGGCGCCGCCGTCCGACGTGATGAGATGGTCCATCGCGCCATCCAGACCCTCGGCGAGCGCGGCGGAACAATCACCGCCAGCGGCATCCTTGAGCTCACCAACGACGGCTACGGCTTCATCCGCCACCGCACCCTCCGCCACAACATCAACGATGTCTACGTCGCGCAATCACAGATCCGCCGATTCAGCCTTCGCACCGGCGATTGGGTAACGGGCCAGGTCCGCTCACCCAAGAGCGGCGAGAAATACTACGGCCTCCTCCGCGTTGACACCGTCACCGGCCAGGAGCCCGAGATCTCACGACGCCGTCCCGTCTTTGACCAGCTCACCGCACTCTTCCCGGATCGACTCTATGACCTGGAGACGAACCAAAAGGCCATCGCCGCCCGCCTGCTCAACCTCGTCGCCCCCATCGGCTTCGGACAGCGAGCCTTGATTGTCTCCCCACCCAAGGCCGGCAAGACCATCCTTCTCCACCAGATCGCGGACGCCATCACCTCCCAATACCCCTCCACCCACATCATGGCCGCCCTCATCGGCGAGCGACCGGAAGAAGTCACCGATTGGGAGCGCACCGTTAAAGGTGCAGAAGTCATGGCCTCCACCTTTGACGAGCCCGTTGAAGAACACACCCGCGTCGCTGAGCTCGTCCTCGCACGCGCCAAGAGACTCGTAGAAGCCGGGCAAGACGTCGTCATCCTCCTTGACTCCATCACACGACTCGCCCGCGCCTACAACATCGCCGCCCCCTCCAGTGGGCGCACACTCTCCGGCGGCATGGACCCCGTCGCCCTCTACCCCCCCAAGCACTTCTTCGGCGCAGCGCGCAACACAGAAGAATCCGGCACCCTCACCATCGTCGCCACCTGCCTTGTTGACACCGGCTCCAGGCTTGACGATGTCATCTACGAAGAATTCAAAGGCACCGGCAACATGGAAGTCCACCTCGATCGCAAACTCGCCGAGCGACGCATCTACCCCGCCATTGACGTCCTCAAGTCCGGCACGCGGCGTGACGAGCGACTCTACGACGAAAAGTCCTACCGCGGCATCGTCACCCTCCGCCGCATGATGGCTATGCTCTCCAACTCCAACCTTGACGCATCCGATGCCGCAGAGCGCATCCTTGACCGCATCTCAAAGACCAAGACCAACGCCGACTTCATCGCCACACTATCCCGTGAAATCTAAATCTCGTCCTATCACAAAAGAAACCCCTACATATGCCCATCACCAACCCACCCTTAATTCGAAATAAGTCTCAAACCGGATTCGACAATTTCAACCTGAGCATGCCCATTCGACTATTGACAACACTTATAAAGCCCCCCCATAATCACGTTCAGTGACTACGCCTAGCGTTAGGCGTGGGGCTTTCCGTGTATTGCATGCACACGCGCGGGAAACCCCTGCATAGCGTGGCGCAGTCGGGATAAAAGAGAGCGGGAACCGGAGAGCGCGGGGCTCTCCACGACTATGGAGACTGACCGGACAAGCAGGAAGCGCGGGAAAGTCAGCGCCTCCGGCCGCAGCAAACGGCTAACAGGAGGGTCTCCTGACACCCACGGACGGGGAGGAGCACATGCACTCACAAGAACCCTGGCAATCGCGAAGCCCAACGGGCAGCGTGAATAAACCGTTGATTTCCTCTACACTTAAGAAGAAGGGCCACAGAGGCCCACATCACAGTTACGGAAGGGGGCTTCCTGTGAAGCGCAAAGCACTGATTATCCTGTCGATCGCGATCCTCGCGTTCGCCATGATCCCGGCCCTCGGGGCGGGCGCCGCTGCGGGCACGGTCAAAATCGTCACCCCTGACGAATTGGCCAATCCCTCGGGGTCGACCGGCTCGCTCTTTGATAAGCTGGACAGCGCCGACTTTGTCTCAGACAAGACTGGTACGGCTGCGAACAATCTGCAGGACGCAGGCGGCACCCTGTTCGTCATTATTGAAGACAACGATGCAACGGCGAACCCTCTGACGAACTACGTCGCATACTTCGATGCCCCCGCCTTGGGAGGAGCTCAGGGTGGTGAGGTCTTTGACCTTACTCGGGCTAACCCTGCCATCTCCACCTCTACGGAGGTCAACCAGATATCCGATTCGGATGCCAATGTGTACGTGGATACGAACATGAACATTGCCCTCCCGGCCGACATCAAGTTTGGTGATCGTAACAGGGATGGCAGGCTTGACCACGAGGACATCACCGTCTCAATCGGCACATTTGCAGCAGCGACTGCGGCAGAAGATGACCAATCCACTCCAAATGTGGATGAGAGTAAGGTTGGTTTCAGCAGTCCCAGCAACCTGCCAAGCAGCGTGTTTATTCGCTTCGCCGATGACAACACTCAGGTTTTCTTGAATACCCAGATCATCAGTACAGGCAGTGACGTGCGGATCAGCTTTGCATCCGCAGAACCCAATACCCTTGAGTTCACCACCGGCGCCAACGCCGGTCAGTCCCGCGTCCAGGTGACCAGCACCTCCGGCGACCCCATTCGGGTTCCGGTGAGTGAGAAGGCACTGAACGTACTGGATAATCCAACTGATGGTGTCAATCATGACGCTCTCACCGATGCCGATGCCGTGTCGCGTGATTCCGGTGTTTTCGTCGGAATGTTCGGCGTGATTCGCAACGACTTCAAGGATGCTGGCTCGGACTGGAAACCGGTTCCCACAGACTCTGCACAATCCGAGGAAATAACTGCCACGGGTACTACGGTTTCGACCATGATTACCCTTCCCGGTGTTGACAACGACAACGTTCTCAAGGGTGATGTCGCGGTGACCATCAAGGATCCAGAGAGGGACAATGCAGGTGACGCAGCCGATCCCGATGCGGCGGATCCTGCTGTTGCTGACGCCATCGAAGTCTCCACCGTAGTGGCCGGAAATCCGGATTCGACCGGCGCAGTAGCAGTTACGGTGACCACTAACGTCCCTACTGTAGTTGCTGACATATTCGTGCTCAGCTACACGACAACGGCCCTCAACGACAACGTGTCAGACCTGATTGCGGCGGTGGAGGCAACTACCATTGATACGCGGTCCTCTGACGAGAGCGGCCCGTTCGCAGAGTTCTGCGATAGTAGTGAGACCGATAAAGACAAGCAGTGCGCGGAGGCGGATGCCCTTGTGGCAGCTCTGGAAGCGCATAGGGATAACCTGGGCATCGACAATGACGCTAACGCCAGCGCTCTGCTGGGCATGATTATCGGCGTCGAGCACGGTGATACCGTTACAGCTCGCTACAGCGATGCCAGCCCCCGGTCGACCCGCAGCCGTAGTGCTGAGGTTGACACGGTCGCCCCGACCATCGGCGGAGTGAATCCCGCGAACGGCTCGTACTTGGATGACGATGATTTCGTCATACTTTTCGACGTGACGGACCAGGATTCCGGCATCCCTGATGAGGCGCATGATCCGGGCGAAGCCACCATCCGCGGCGGGAATGCGTACGTGCAGCAGACAGTTGACGTGGGCATTGGCGTGCCCGCGGACGGCGCTCCTGAGGAGACACCGGACTTCGATCGCGATTCCGAAATCAGCGATGGTGAGCGCTACGAGTTGGACATTGACGTTTCAGCCGAGGCCGAGGAAGCCGAAGGGGATGACGACACGGATCCAGTGACGGTGCGTGTCAAGGTCACCATCAACGCGTACGACATCGCGCGGAACAAGGCCAAGACCGTCACGGTGAATTACATCATTGACACCATCGACCCGGTCCTGGAGCGCGCGATCACTGGTTGGGCGGTCAAGAGCCGTGACGACGACCACGTCCTGATAGAAGGCCAGCGCAACAGCATCGTCCTGGTGTTTGACGACACCATCAAGGGCAATGAAGTCCGCGCGCAGGACATCAGCGTCGTTGGGAACAGCGTCACCAACATCACATGGCTGAACAACTCCGGCTCGAACAAGATCAGCGTTGGCAATACCGGCGACGGAGCCGGCGCAGCTAGTGATCTTGACTTCAACGCAAAGACCACAACGAGCGGAAGCGCGGCAGACGTGGTTGATGACTTGGACCTCAGCAGCGAGACGAATAACCAGGATGCGCGGCATCTGTTGTTCCTGACACTCGAAAGTGACCTGAGCACGAACGCGCGCCCGAACATCGAGATCGATGGCGATGACCTGGCCGACCTCGCGAACAACACAAACCGCAGCGATCACCAGGCACGCCCGGCAGATCGCCTGGCGCCGGTCTTCACGGTGGACGTGGCTAATGCGCTGAGCAATGATGCGTTCGATGCCACGCTTACCGCCTCAGAGGCGCTGGATCGGACACCAAGAGCCAGCCTCGTGCGCATGGTCGGTGGAGATACCGATGAACTGCGCCGGACACTCACTGTCCGCTCCGGCAGTGGTAACACGTGGGACGTTTCCTCAGACCGCAAGGGTCTGGGCCTGACCGCCTCGAACGGCAGCCAGGACGGTGTGTTCGAGTTGGAGCTCATCGGCACGGATGACAATGGCAACCGCGTGACCTCAACCCAGGGCAAGTGGGAGCTTGATACCCGCGCCAATGACGGCGCTGCCCCCGCGCGTGTGGGCGCAGACTCGGATAAGGCCGTGACTCAGAAGATCGAGACGAATGAAGTGACCTTCCTTGGCCTTGAGTTCAGCAACGAGGCCGGCGAGTACCACGGCGACACTCAGAAGAAGATCACCGTCGATAGCATGAGCCTTGAGACCTTGGCAGCTAGCGCGATCGGTTCTAACAACAAGATCGTAGCCAGCCCCACTATCGAGGGAACGGCGGACGTGGATGCCGCCTCGGCGCAGAGCTCGGACGGCATCAAGCACGTCATCGCCCTCTCGGATCTCGCGCTCGGCAACTACCGCCTGAACGTGGGCTTCTCGGATGCGGCCGGCAACACGGGCAAGTTCGGATACGTCTTCACCATCACTGCTCCGGCGCCCGTCAAGGTTGACGTGGTCCCGGGTTGGTCCCTCGTGTCCATCCCCGGCACGCCGCAGGATAAGAGCATTGAGGGCGTCTTCGCAGGCTCAGCGGTGACGGATGTTTGGAGCCTCAATAACGAGACTAAGGTTTGGGAGTTCGCTAGCAAGGATGAGGCCGGCGCTTGGATGGGTACCCTTACCCAGATTGTGGATGGCCGCGGCTACTTCGTCCGCAGCACCACCTTCGACCCGATCAAGGTTCTCACGGAGCGCTTCAGCCCGCAGCGCACTCCGCCGCAGTACACCGTGACCGGCGGGTGGAACAGCATCGGCTACACCCCCGCAGGCAGTGAGAATTCCGTGAGCGTCGACGCCTACCTCAGCGCGCTTGGCGCCACCGGATGGGGCATGATCCGCACGTGGAACGCGGACGCCACCCCGCCGCAGTACGAGACCTACTTCTCCAGCGGCACGGCGACTGATGGCTTCCCGGAGGCTGACGGTGTGGCCATCGTCGAAAGCGGCAAGGGCTACCTGCTCTTCGCCACTCGCAACGGCGTGATCGGCGGCTAAACCCCGACACCATGGAGGGGCCTGCCAAACGGCAGCCCCTCCCTAGCGGAAACAAAAGAGGCCCCGGGCAACCGCCCGGGGCCTCTCCCTTTAACCGCCCGTCATTCCCCCTCCCCCCACCCCGTCATTCCCGTGAAAACGGGAATCCAGTGCCGCCCGCAGGGCGGCCTCCCCCCCTCTGCTACCCTTAACCCATGGAAGACCTCGTCACCCGCCTCCTCGACGGCAACCTCAACGCCGTCCCACGCATCCTCACCCTCCTCGAGAAGGGCGACCCCCAGGCCGATGACATCATGCAGCGCATCGCTGCCAACACCACCGGCGCCCACCGCATCGGCATCACAGGCCCCCCCGGCGCGGGCAAAAGCACCCTCGTCGAGGCCATGACCGCCGAGCTCCGCAAACAGGACCTCACGGTCGGCGTCCTCGTTGTCGATCCCTCAAGCCCCTTCACCGGCGGCGCGATCCTCGGCGACCGCGTCCGCATGAGAGACCACTTCCTGGATCCCGGGGTGTTCATCCGCAGCATGGCCACACGCGGCGCGTCCGGCGGCCTCTCCGCCATCGCCCCCTCGGCAATGCGCGTGCTGGACGCCGCGGGCGTGGACGTCATCATCGTGGAGACCGCGGGCGTCGGCCAGACAGAGCTGGACATCATGCACACCGTTGATAGCGTTGTGGTCGTAGTTGTGCCGGAAGCGGGCGACGCGATTCAGACCATGAAGGCCGGACTGCTGGAGATCGCCGATGTCTTTGTCGTCAACAAAGCCGACCGTCCCGGCGCGAAACGCATGGCCAACGACCTCGAGACCACCGTGCACCTGGGCAGCCGTGACATGGACTGGTGGACGATTCCCGTCCTCCAGACCGAGGGGATCCGCAACAAGGGCGTCACGGAGCTCGTGGAGGCCGTGGGACGGCATCACGAGACGCTGCGCGACGCAGGACGCCTCGAAGCCCGCCGAGCCGAGCAGAGACGCTCAGAATTTCACGCAGCCCTCAGAGAACGCCTCCTGGACCGCCTGACCCGCGCCGAACACTCGGACGCCCTCGCAGAGATCCTCCACCAGGTAGAAACCGGCCAACTCCCCCCAATAACCGCCGCCACCCACGTCCTCCAAAACCCCAACCTGCTGAAATAATCCCCTCCCCCACGCCCCCACCGTCATTCCGGCCCCCCACCGTCATTCCGGCGCAGGCCGGAATCCACGCCTGGCCCGCAGGGCCAGAACTCCCCTCCCCCCTTGATGTAGAAGGGCGCAAAGAATATTCCTCCCCCTTGATGGGGGAGGGTTAGGGTGGGGGTGAAATCCCCGCCTCAACCCCCAAGAACCGCCCAATATCCCCAACCTCACCCCGCGCCTCATCCCAAATAGACCCCAGCGCCCCCTCCATCCCCGGAAACGCCTCCACCGAGATCTCAAGCCCCCGCCCCGCCTTCCCGTCATTCCGGCCACCCCTCCCGTCATTCCGGCCACTACTCCCCTCATTCCGGCGAAAGCCGGAATCCATCGGGCTCCCGCCACGCACCCATCTCCACGACCACGTCGCCACCGCAAGCCCATCGATAGTCACAACGGGCCGGATCATCCCGCCGCCCGCATTCACCCGAGACATATACTCCGGCGCAACCGCCAGCCCCCGCCCCCGATACCCAAGCAAATAAGTATCAAAAAACCCCAACAACCGGACTACCGGCCCCCGCTCACCCTGAGCCTGTCGAAGGGCGAGCCCCCCACCGTCATTCCGCCCCTTATCGTCATTCCGCCCCCCACCGTCATTCCGGCGAAGGCCGGAATCCACCGCCTGGCCCGCAGGGCCAGAACCTCCGTCCACCACCCACATCCGCTCAGATCCCCTCCCCCTTGATGGGGGAGGGTTAGGGTGGGGGTGAACCTCAACCTCCACCAACTCCCCGGAAATCGCCTCAAACCCCGCCCGAGCATCCCGCAGCGGCAGCCCCGACCACACGGAAAAGTCACGCTCCGTCGAAGGCCCAAACGCCCTGAAATAACGCCCCGCCAGCCGAGCGAGTGCCTCATCGCGCGAGAGCTCCGGCCGCTCGATCCCCGCCAGCCATGAATCCGCCGCCACAAAAGTCTCCGTCTTCCCGTCCAGCAGCGGCCCGTGCGCGATTACGCCCAAAAACCCCCCGGACCGCACAACATGATGAACCGCCTGTCCTTCGACCCTTATCCCCTCCGAAACAAGCCGTTTACCCACCTCTTTTCGCGTTAAAGGGCCGTACTTTGTGAAACTCTTAACTAAACACTCCAGCGCACGTTCGAGAGTCTTTTCATCGAGACCCATCTGCAGCCGACGTCCACTCCCCGCCGAAAAAGCCGCCGGACCAAGCAGATCCGTCAACCACCGATGATCCTCCGACGGAATCAGGTGTAAAGTCCCCCTCATAGCCCACGTACGCACTATAGAACGTGATTCTGAAAGCGCAAACACTACATCTGCGTACGTCAGCCCAAAACTCCGAGCCCGAACCTGCAGCGCCCCGGCACTCACATCCTGCGCTTGTATACCGCCCGTTCGACGCACAATCCCCACCACATCCACGCTTTTCCGAGAATCAACCCCAACATCCAGCCCCTGCGAAGACACGCGCATCCGCCGCGCCTCATCGGCAGTGAGTGCAATAGTGGACATAGGAGAAACGTAGGCGCGCTTAGCAGTTCGAAGTCGACCCGGGTATCTGAAACTGTCCCGACTTCAACTCACGTTCCTTCACTAGCGTCGGAAGCCAACTCAAACAGCTTCTGCACCGTCCTCCAGTTTCGCGTAGTACTCCTTGTCGAAAGCTTGGAGTCGAAGTAGGTGTTAGTAAGCTTGGTATTCGCAAACCCATTCGGACAGTGAAGATAGATTTCACGACCCATCACCGCAAACTCGTCGCCCGGAGATCGATCCTGGTCAAGTGACTCAACCTGGTCACCAGTCGGTAGCTCCTCCAGGAAAACAACATGCAGCTTGTCGGCTTCCGCACCGACTTGCATGAAAGGGTTCGCTCGTACGATGTTCTTGAACTCTTCGGCAGACCGGGTCAATACGGGGATCTGATAGCCGAATCTATTCAGTATCGCAGCACTAATGAGAGGAGAAACGTCTTCTCCAGGGGTTTGCGCCGCCCCATAGAGCACATTCCCACTCTGAATGTAGGTGCGAACATCACTGCAACCTGCGTTCACGAACATTGCTGTGAGTTCCTTCATGGGTAGCCTGTTCTTGCCACCCACGTTTATGCCGCGAAGCAATGCCACGTTAGTGCTGTTCGCCACGTCAGCCTTGTTCCTTCAGCGGTCCAACTTCGACGTCGCCAACAGAATCGGCTTGCGCTGGACTCAACAGACTAGATCGCCTACGAACTCTTACCCCGCAGCCAGCTCCCCTTGGGTGACGTAGTAGTCCCGCAGGCGGCGGATGGCACGCGCCGCGTCCTGGAACGATGGGAACACCGCGATTCCGCGATCCGCAATCTTGCCCCGGAAGTCCGCAAGCGCGGCCTCGTCTTGGTTCCACGTCGCAATTACGGCGAACGGCTTGTCAATGGTCTCCTGAAAATCCTTGAACATGTCGATCAGATCGTCCATGCCCTTTCCCTGGCGCTCCAGGCGCCGCGCGATAAAGCCGATACTTGCCTCAATGACGACGATGTCCGTATTCGGATCCGCCGCCAACGTGTCCAACATTTCCCGCCCGCGCTCAATGCTCGTCAGCGAGCCTGAAACGTCCAGCGGGTTCTTGTAGCTACCGCCAACGACGGTGACGATGGGTTCCAGTATGTCGTAGCTCTCCTGCGTCAGGTCCGGCACGGTTAGGCCTTCTCGCCCAAATGCGTCGGACACCAGCACGGACTGCCCGCCCGTCTGCGCCACAATCCCCATCCTGCTGCCAGTGAACGGCTTCATGAAATGCAGAGCCTTGAAGGCGTCCATCAACTCGTCTTGCGTGTCAACGCGGATCGCGCCCGTTTGGCGGATCATCGCGTCCCACAACGCCATATCGGAGGCCAGGTGTCCTGTGTGAGACGCGGCGGCCCGAGCTCCCTCAGTCGTCTGTCCGCCTTTCCAGATAATCACCGGCTTGCGCGCCGCAACGTCCCGCAGCGCTTCGAAGAACTTGCGGCCGTCCCGCGTTCCCTCGACGTACATGCCGATGGACTTGACCTCCGGGTCCTCGCCCAGGTACTCAAGCCAATCGCCCTGGTCGACGGCGATGCTGTTGCCCATGCTTATGGACTTCAACGGATACAGTCCATTGATGCGTGCTCGCATCACGAAGCTTGTGGCGTGCGTGCCGGAGTTGGACATGAACCCAATGTCCCCCTCTTCGCCGATCCACTGATCCGCTGAGTTCCGAATGCCCGCCTTGGAGTGATAAAGGCACATGCAATTCGGGCCGACGAGGTTGAAATTCGCCTCCCGCGTCATGTTTGTCAGAGCTTCCTGCAGCTGGACGCCCTGCTCCTCGCCGGTCTCGGCAAAGCCGGACGTGAACAACGCCGCCGCTCCTGCCCCCGACTTGATTGCGTCCGCCACGATGCGTGGCGCCACAGGGCGGGGCACTGCAACAATCACATAGTCAACCTGCCCCGGCACGGCCTCAAGACTCGGGTAATTCTCAAAGCCCATCTCGAGGATGCCAGGGATCTCGTTTTCGTCAATCTGAACGGATACAACCTTGGCTTTTGCGTCACGAACACTCTTCAGCCACATATAATCCGTGATCTTCTTGTCGCCGACGACGGCAATCAACTCCGGGTTGAATGCCCTGTCCAGGTTGGCCTTGCGTGTTGCGTCCATGGAGAATGCTCCTCAGTTTCTCTGTTCCGCTCCGTCTATCGAGCCTTAGCCGTCGTCCTCTGCGGTCAGCACAATGCGCGCGTCAACCGCGACTGACCCGTCCGGATACGCCAGCACCGGATTGAGGTCCATCTCGGCAATGTCCGGCGTCTCGCTCACGAATGAGGACACCGCCTCAATCACGCCCTCCAGCGCGTTCAAATCAACGGCACGGGTGGCCCGATATCCCGTCAGCAGGGGATACCCCTTGATGTCTCTGATGATGCCCGCGGCATCCCGCTTAGTGAGGGGCGCGATGCGGAATGCCACGTCCTGCAGCACCTCAACCGCAATGCCGCCCAGCCCAAACATGATGACAGGACCGAATTGGTGGTCTCGTGTCATCCCGACAATAACTTCGACGCCGCCGCTGGGTGCCTGCGACTGCACTGTCACGCCGTCTATTGCCGCGTTCGGCTCCGCCGCTTTGGCGCTCGCCACGATCTCCTCGAACGCGGCCCGCGCGGCGTCTGCATTTGCAATGCCAAGACGTACGCCGCCAACGTCGCTCTTGTGCGTAATCTCACGCGAGGAGACCTTCATGACGACCGGGAAGCCGACACTTTCCGCCGCTGAGGCGGCCTCGTCCGCAGACGTGGCCAGGGTCGGCATCGTAACGCTGATTCCCTGCTCCTGGAGAATTGCCTTCGATTCCTCCTCCGTCAGGATGAGCCGTCCCTCGGCCCGTGCACGAGCCGCCGTCTCACTGAAAAGTGCGGACGCTGACACTGTCACAAACACACCCCCACCAAGTACTCCCCTATTGCGCTTTAATGCGCCAAACGCCCCACGGCCATACGGGCCGCAACGCACTTGCTAGTGTATACGAATCGACACCTAAACGCGCCAATTTCCGTGTCACAGGCGCCCTACAACCGCGACACACCCACCAGCGTTGCGTTCACGATGAAACGGTGCGAATACGTCGTCGCCGGCGCGCACGTCACCAACGACAATGTTGGCCCGTCCGAGTAATCGAAGACATCTACGTCCTCTGGCAAAACGACGGTCGTATCCGTGGCACGGTAAAGGAATACGTCCCCGCCTGCCGTTACTATGATGTCCACAATCTCGCCGCGCCGTAGCAGAGGCGCAATTTCATCCAGCCGCGCGAATATTGATCCCTCACCCGCGAATGGTGAATTCACGTGACCGGACATGACTGTATTGCCGATCTCGCCCGGTGTTGCGGAACCGACGTGGAAACCCACAGCGTGGTCGGCCGTCTCCCACTCAGTTGTCTCACCATCCCACACGATGTTGAGGTCGATGATATTCGACTCCAGGTCGATAGCCGGAATGATGATGTGATGCGGCCGTGGCTCACGCCCGTACGTATCCATAAGTTCGTCTTCTGTGACTGCCTTGAATTTCTCTCGAATTGGCCCGAGCAGAGTGCCATCGTCCGCCCGTGACACATAGTGGCTGTAGTCCCGAAGGATGCCGTACTCGTCATAGAGTCCGCTATCGTCCTCGTCGCCTGTCAAAGGATCATTGTCTTCGGTAGGTGACGGCGGCGTTGCCGTCGTCGGCGCACTGCCGGGTCCGGAGACTGTTGCCGCCACCGTTGGAGTTGACGTGGGCAAAGGAGCAACAGTGGGCTCCGGTGTCAACAGGTCGCCCGTCAGGTCCTCAAACGTCAGGCCGCTCTCCTCCTGTGTCACCGCCAAATCATCTAGCTTTGCCTCTGAATACGCTCCCACAGAGAAATATCCGACCGAAAATAGCACCAACAAGACTCCAATGGCCGCCACCAAGACACCCAGCACTAATAGGGGGCGAACGAAGATAAGCGCCCAGAGTCCGATGAAACGATCCATTGTGTGCTCTCTGCCCCTAGCTGAGTATCTCCGCGATCCTCTCATCAAGGACCGCGCCGTTCACCACGCCCGCCCATCGTGTATGCACCGTGCCGTCCGGCTCGATGAAGAACGTCACCGGCAACCCGCCAACGCCATAGTCAATCGTTGCTTGCCCGTCCGGATCCGTCACCATAACGTAGCCGTCGCCGACGGGCACGTTGAACTCCTCGATGAAGGCGAGCGCATCTTCATTCGTATCCTGGATCGCCACGCCGATGAAGACGACTCCATCATCCGTGTACTGCTTATGGGCCTCCACGAGATGTGGCATCTCAACGCGACACGGTGCGCACCATGACGCCCAGAAATTAACAACGATTGGCGACCCCTCAAAATCGGACAGGCTCACATCGCCCGCGCCGTTCAGCTGCGAAAGCGTGAACGATGGCGCTGCAATGCTCGTTCGCGTCGTCGTATCCATCGGCATCGTCTCGCGCGTCATCAGGCTGTATGCCAACAGCCCGATGAATGCCGCCATCACAATCACCGCCACGCTGATAACTACAATCCCTGGCCGCCGTTGCTCGAGCGCGACGTGGTTGAATCCTTGGGCAGATGCCGCAGCATCACCCTCGCCGTCGGCTACAAAATCAGCGTCGTCTCGTGGGTCAAGATCATCATCGACCATAAGCAATCCCCGCTCCTACAAGTATAACCTGCCTAAGCTAGGCGGCTTCGTTATCACTCCTAGCACTCAAGCTGGAACGCGGAATGCTAACCAGAATCACAGATCAAGGTGATCGCGAACCTTAAAATCCTTTACCCCACCCCCGCGTGGTGCCACAATATGGCATCAATCGGGATGGTGGGCATTACGATGCCCGCTCCCGGGAATAAACGACGAGGGGGTCGTTGCACGATGTTCATGCCGCTTGATGGTGTTCGCATTATTGATTTGACGCATTACACTGCCGGACCGTACGGCACGCGAATCCTTGGCGACTACGGCGCGGATGTCATCAAGATTGAAAGGCCGGGCGGTGGCGATCCGGCGCGCCGGATCGGCCCCTTCTACCATGATGAGCCGGACTTGGAAAAGAGCGGCCTGTTCCTGTTCCTCAACACCAACAAGCGTTCAATTACCCTCGACTTCAAGACTGAGAAGGGCAAGCAGATCATCAAGGAGCTTGTCAAGGACGCCGATATCCTCATCGAGAACTTCCCGCCGGACGTTATGCCCTCCGCCGGCCTCGGCTACGAAGAGCTCAGCCAGATCAATCCCCGCCTTGTCATGACCTCCATCAGCAACTTCGGCAAGACCGGCCCCTACAAGGACTGGGTCGGGCTTGATTTGACCCTCTACGCCATGGGCGGCAACATGTGGGGCTCCGGTGATCCTGAACTGGAGCCGCTCAAGACCGCCGGCCGCATGGCCTCCTTCCACGTGGGCTATGCCGCCGCTCTCGCCAGCGCCCTCGGCCTCACCAACGCCGAACTGAGAGGGCAGGGCGAGAACATCGATGTTAGCTACTTTGAAGTGACGCTACAGTCCATCGACGGCCGCATGCAGAAACTGCTCGGCTACCAGTACAACAACCAGGTACCGATGCGTGTTTCTCCGGGTGCCAGCCTTGGGCTCGGCAGCGGCATCTACCCCTGTCTGGACGGTATGTTCATGACGACCGCCGGCGCCGCCCAGTTCCCCAACATGGCACGAATGGTTGGCGCGGAGGACATCCTCACCGAGCCCGGCTGGGACACTGTCGCCGCGCGTTCTCGTCCGGAGGCCGCCGAAGAGTGGGAGGCAACCCTCATCCCGTGGATGCTGGAGCGCACCACCAAGGAAGTGCAACGCGCCTGCATGGAGTACGGAGTGCTCGGCGGCCCTGTTAACACCATCGAGAATCTCATGAACGACGAGGACTTTGACGCGCGCGGCTTCTGGCAGACTATCGACCATCCCGCCACCGGCCCGCTCACGTATCCGGGCTTCAACTCACGAATTCACTTCGAGGATGGTGAACGGCCAGCCCGACGCCGCGCCCCTCTACTTGGCGAACACACCGTCGAGATTCTCAAGGAAATCGGCATCGAGGGCGAGGAGGTATCCCTCCTCCGCTCCGAAGGCGTCATCTAGGCACATCACCAACTAATGACGCCGAAGGCTAAAGGAGCATCGCAATGACGACGACAGACCGCCGAGACATGACCGGTACGCCCGTCCCCGGCACGGGCAAGCTGCCCCTTGAGGGTCTGCGCATCCTTGACATCACCGTCGTGTGGGCCGGGCCGTACGGCACCATGCACCTGGCCGACTGGGGTGCGGAGGTTATCCGCATCGAGTCCATCAAGCACTTTGCCACCAGCACGCGCGGCCAGATGGCCCGGCCGCCCCTGGAATTCGTGCGTCTCCGCAACACCGGCATGGGCTATGTCGATGATGAGCCCGGCGAACGCCCCTGGAACCGCCAGGCTATCTTCAACACGCACTCCCGCAACAAGCTCTCTGTCACCATGGATCTCTCGAGTCCGGAGGGGCAGGAGGCGTTGGAGCGACTCGTCGCGCAGGCGGACGGCTTCTTGGAGAACAACGTCGCCATCTCCATGGAACGATTTGGCATCACATGGGAGCGCCTCTCCGCCATCAACCCGCGTCTCATCATGGTGCGGATGCCCGCCTTTGGCATCGAGGGACCATACAAGAACTACCGCACGTGGGGCAACCATATGGAGGCCCTCGCAGGTCATCCACTGCTCCGCTCCTACCCGGATGAAGATCCGTCCCGCGGCCCCAGCGGCGTCCCCAGCGACGCGGCGGGAGGAGTTGGCGGCGCGCTCGCGTTCATCATGGGTCTGCGCCACCGCAACAAGACCGGCAAGGGTATCCTCATTGAGGCGCCCACTGCCGAGAACTTCGTCCCCTTCCTTGGCGATTTCGTCATGGACTACTCCATGAACGGCCGCGTCTATACCCAGCTCGGCAACGGCCACCCGTTCTTGGCGCCCCACAACGTCTACAAGTGTGCCGGTGATGAGCGGTGGATCACCATCGCATGCCGCTCTGACGATGAATTCCGAACGCTCTGCCAGATCATGGGTGAGCCCGGACTTGCCGATGATTCACGCTTCGCCGACTCTCTAAGCCGCTACCAGAACCGACGCGCCCTCGATGAGGCGATCTCTAGGTGGACAGCGGAGCAGGACGCCCGCGAAACCATGAATCGCCTGCAAGCAGCCGGCGTCCCTGCCGGCATGGTCCTGGATGAGAGCGATGTCCATGCGGACCCCCACGTCGCTGAGCGAAACTTCTTCCAGGAGGTTACGCATCCCGAGGCTGGCACCCACAAGAACCCGACAACAGGCTTCAAGCTCCAGAACACGCCATACGAGATTCGTCGCCACGCCGTTCTGCTGGGTCAGGACAACGAATACGTCTACAAGAACGTCATGGGTTATTCAGACGAGGAATATCAGAAATTCATCGACATGGGCCACGTCGGCATGGACTACGACCCGGACGTACAATAAAAGAGAAAGAGCTTGACTCTCCGCAGAAGATTAGTCGTACGAGGACAAGGTGAATTGGGATGGCGCTGAAAGAGAAGGCAGCAACTAAGCTCCACCTTCCTGATCTGCAAATCAAGGGATTCCGTGGTATTGATGACCTCATGATTCCCAAGCTGGGCCGAGTAACGCTCTTCACCGGCAAGAACGGTGTTGGTAAGACAACTGTTCTCGAGGCCGTGGAGGTGTATGCGGCTAGGGGTAACAGCAACATCATAGATGACATACTTTTGCGTAGAGAAGAATACACTTTCGAGACTGATATTGAGGGTGATCCTGTCTTGCAAATCAACGAATTGGCGCTCTTTCATGACAGGCGCCTCCCTGAAAATCCAGCTTGGATAGGTGGCAGTGAATACGACACAAAACTGATTATTGGCTCCAATCTTGTGTCACTAGATCAGCCGATGGGCTACATGGAGCTTGGAGATCCGGGCAAAGCAGTAGCAGTAACCGCTTCCATTGGAGACAAGCAAGTTGCCTTCTTTGGGTTGGTAGATGCGACAGGACAATTGCTTTCTGATGCGCCGGGAGCTGGTGGAGTCAGGCGCCGTGTTTCTCCTGGAATTCAGGGTGTCGATGCGACTCCTATTCCGATTGCTTGTCAGTTCCTTCACCCAAGTTCAGTCGATAATGCACGTCTTGCTCGATTGCGGGATCAGATTGCGCTAACCCCCGATGAGGGCAAAGCATTAGAGGCACTCCGGATAGCTTATGGAAATGATATAGAGGCAGTGACTGTTGTTTCAGAAGTTGCCGATGGTTGGATACCAAGGACAGTAGGGGGAAGAAGAGCGATAGTGAAGCTCAGCGGTACAAATGCTCCTGTTTCCCTGAAGAGTTTGGGCGAAGGTGCAGTTCGTTTCTACGGTACTGCGTTGGCCCTAGCGAACTGCAAAGGGGGCTTCCTGCTAATCGATGAAATTGAAAATGGCATCCACCACTCCGTGCAGACGGACTATTGGCGGATGATTTTTGCCGCTGCCAAGGCCAACGATGTCCAAGTACTGGCGACAACCCATAGCTGGGACACCGTTAAGGGTTTCGCGCAGGCGGCAGTTCAGGATGAAGAGTCTGAGGGACTAGCATACCGGCTCGAACGTACCAAGAGCGGAAAATTGCGTGCCGTTGACTACACGGAAGACGACCTTGCTGTTGCTGTCAAGGCGGACATAGAGCTCAGGTAGACTCCAAAGTGGTTGTCCCCTCCAGCTTTAAGCTCTTGGTTGAGGGCAATGATGAACGCTATGTCATACAACGATTGTGCGAAAGAATGGCACTGGAAAGTGTGCCAGAACCTGAAGATTGTCGTGGTATAGAGCCCTTGTTGGAACGGATACGAGACGCACTTGTCGAGCCGGGTCTGGAGGCCTTAGGAATTGTAGCCGACGCAAACAGTGACATTGGCTCAAGATGGCAGGGCATCCAACATAGGGCTGGAACACGGGGCATAGTTCTGCCCAATAACCCTGATCCGGTGGGAACGATCGTTGCTGCAACCGAAGATACTCCCCGGGTGGGGGTGTGGCTCATGCCGAATAACGCTGATTCAGGTGAACTAGAGGACTTTGTCGCCCAGATGATTCCACAAGACGATCCTGTTTGGCCCCGTAGCCAAGACTATATCGATAGGATTCCGGCAGAGCATCAAAAGTTTGCAGCCAATAAGACAACCCGCGCCCAGGTTTACGCTTGGCTGGCCACCCGTGAAGACCCAAGGCAGATGGGTCTGGCAATTATGACTGGAGACCTGAAAACGGATGGCATCCTGGCGCAGGCATTCGTGCACTGGCTGAACCGGCTCTTTGGGGATCCACCGGCATAAGCTTAGCCCTGCAAAGATTCGCCGCTTCCTCACTGCACCAACCTGTCCTCGCAATAAGAAGTGCCGTTGTTTTTCTTGGTAAGTCAGTTCCAGAGGCAAGGTCTGAAATTGCGGGCAGCAAACTCCTGAGACAACAGCCTAAATGGGTCTTTGTCACGTACCGCGTCGAATTCATCTCGAATCTGCTCCGAACACGAACTCCGCAACAAGGGTGAGACCTCTCCGAGGCTCAGGTCCCTAATCAAGATCTCTACTGCGTTGTCCTCGTTATAGAAGTGGCCGAGCTCTATTGCCCGTCTGGTTCCCCCATGCCGTTCAACAAACTCACTTACCGATTCGCTTGGCCTGATCCACTCACCACGTGACCGAAGTTGATCCAGAGTTGGTTTCAGTGCTCCACGGTAGTCGATTAACGCGCGGCGCATGTTGGTGTCATGAAGGTACCCCCTGAATGAGGAGGTTGCTAGGCGACCTGCCCAATTCAGTCGATACAATGTGACGGCCGCATTGAACTGCTCATCATAAAGGTCTTGGAAGCGAGGATTCTGGTCACTGTATTCATCAATGTTTTGCACGTAGCCGTTCCAGACTTGCTGAAGTGAAGCCATACTTATTGGTGTCGGAGTTGGAACGGGACTAGGCAAAGGAACCCGAGTTGCTGCCACACTTGCCGTCGGAGTTTCTGTCGCTTGCTCTGGCAATTGAGAATCGGCCTCACCTTGCGCCATAGCAGTAACCGTTGCCTGGACGGCCAAGTCAATTGCTGCCTGAACCGATGTCTCTACTGCCGTGGCATTTGCATCAGTAGAAGTGGACGCAGGAGGCTCATCTGATTGATCTGGCTGTGGAGTTCGCATGCAACTTGCGGTCAGCCCACCTGCCACTACAATCAGCACGCCTGCTAAGAGTAGTCCTGAGATCGGGATGAGGTGACGCAAACTGGTAGCTGGCATGCTCCGATTCTAACGGGAACGCACCTTGTAGTAGCCCCCTACAGCTTGCTCGCCAGCTCCTCCATGTGGCCGGTGACCAGGAAAACAACGCGCTCCGCGATGTTGGTTGTCCGGTCGGCGATCCGTTCGAGGTTGTGCGTTGCCCACAGTAGGTATGTTGCCTCCTGGATGCGAGACGGGTTCTCCAGCATGGTTTGGAGCAGTGAATGGTAGGACAAGTCCTGCATCGCATCCACCTCGTCGTCTTCCTCGCAGATCTTCCGTGCCGTGTCCGCGTCATGATCCACCAAGGCTGAAAGCACGCGCCGCAACATGTCGCGGCATTTATCCGCCATCCGCGGCAGGGTGCCCAGTGGCCGGATAGTGCTGTCCGCCCCAATCATCTGCGCGATGCGCCCGTTCCCCTCCGCGTGATCCGCCATCCGCTCAAGATCGACGATGACGTTGAGCACAGTAACCAGAACGCGCAGGTCGCCTGCCATGGGCTGTTGTGTCGCAATTAGCCGGATGGCCTTCTCTTCAATCTCGAACCGCGTCGAGTCGATGCGCTCGTCCTCTGCGACCACCTGCTGCGCAAGATTGGCGTCTCGGTTGAGAAGCGCCTCTGTTGAACGCTCGATGGCCCTATCCACCATCGAGCCCATCGCTATCACGTCATCCTGCACTTCCTGCAGAAGCCGATCGAAGTCTTGCCTGGTCGGGTGCCGTTCCATTGCCATTGTCGTTCCCTCTTTTCGTTCTGGGCTACAGCCGCCTCCGTGCGCCGCCCGACTAACTGAAACGGCCCGTGATGTAGTCCTCCGTAGTCTTCTCCTTCGGCGTCGTGAAAATCTCCGTTGTCGGACCGAACTCAACGAGTAGGCCAGCCCGGTCCTCCTCCATATGCATGAATGCAGTCATCTCGGACACGCGCGCTGCCTGCTGCATGTTGTGGGTAACGACAAGGATCGTATACTCATGTCCCAACTCCTGCATCAGTTCCTCGATGCGAAGCGTTGAGGCCGGATCCAGCGCTGAACAGGGCTCATCCATTAAGATAACGTCCGGCTCCACCGCGAGCGTCCGCGCGATGCACAACCGTTGCTGCTGGCCCCCGGAAAGCTCATTTCCTTCCTGGTTAAGCTTGTCCTTCACCTCGTCCCACAGCGCCGCTTGTGTCAGGCACCGCTCGACAATCTCGTCCAACTCAGCCCGATTCCGAACCCCGCGCCGCCTGGGGCCGTAGGTGATGTTCTCGTAGATGGACATCGGCAGCGGATTCGGCCGCTGGAATACCATCCCCACGACGCGCCGCAGTTCGGTCACGTCCACGCGCCGATCATAGATGGGCACGCCGGCCATCTCCACCGATCCCTCCACACGCACTCCGGGAATCAGATCGTTCATCCGATTGAAGCTGCGCAGGAAGGAACTCTTGCCGCAGCCCGACGCGCCGATGATTGCCGTCACCGTTCGTTCCGGGATCTCTACCGTGATGTCCTTCAGCGCTCTGAACTCGCCGTAATACAGCGACATGTTCTGCGTGCTGAGCGAGACAGGCCGTTCCGCCACGGGCACGCGGTCTGAAACCTGCTCAGGTAATGCCAACCTGCCAGGTGACCTTTCTCTATCTCGAGATCCCTCTAGGCTCACCACGGTGGTCATGATAGACGCACGGCGCGTCTCACCGCCACCGGGATTTTCCGTAACGCCGTTCGTCATGTCAGCTCTCGTTTCCGTCTCCCCTTACCCGAATCTCCCCGTGATGTAGTCCTCCGTCGCCTTCCGCTTCGGCATCGAGAAGATTTCTCCCGTTTCCCCAAACTCAACCACATATCCGCTGCGCTCATCGTCGACAGTCATGAACGTTGTGTAATCGGAGACGCGCGCCGCCTGCTGCATATTGTGAGTTACCAAGGCGATGGTGTAATTCGGAGCCAACTCTCGCATCAACTCTTCGATGGCCAGCGTCGCGATGGGATCGAGCGCCGAACACGGCTCATCCATCAAGATGATCTCCGGGTCCAGCGCCAGCGTCCGTGCAATGCACAGCCTCTGCTGCTGGCCGCCCGAAAGCTGGTACGCAGACTGCTTTAGCCTGTCCTTCACCTCATCCCACAAGGCAGCCTGTCGAAGGCATCGTTCCACCAGGGCACCGATGTCGCCCTTGTACCCGGCGAGTTTTGGTCCAAACGCGACGTTGTCATAGATCGATTTCGGGAACGGGTTGGGCTTCTGGAACACCATCCCGATGCGGAACCGAATCTCTGTGGGGTCCGCATCCTCCGCGTACACGTTCTCTCCATCGAACATAATCTGACCCTCCACACGAGCGGTGCGGATCAGGTCATTCATCCGATTCATGCAGCGCAGGAGTGAACTCTTGCCGCAGCCGGAAGGCCCGATGAATGCCGTGATTTTCCGCGGCGGAATGTCCAGGTTCACGTCCTTCAGCGCCTGAAATCCACCATAGAAGAGATTCAACCCGCGCACTGAAAGGGCAGGTGGCGCGGAAATCGCTGTCGCAGTTGCCATATATGTAACTCTCTCCCTGCCTGCCTTATTCTTCCGACCGGCGCTGGAACCTGTCCCGCAACAGGATCGCCGTCGCGTTCATGGTCAGCAGCACAAGCAGCAGGATGATGATTGCCGCCGCCGTCACGTGCTGCCAGTCCAGCTGCGGGCGTGACACCCAGTTGAAGATTTGAATCGGAAGCACCGTGAATCGCTCGAACGGATGCCCGGGCGTGAACGTAACGAAGACGAGCCCGGAAATGGCGAGCAGCGGCGCCGCCTCACCGATTGCGCGTGACATCGCAAGAATCGTTCCAGTCAAAATCCCTGGCAGAGCGGACGGCAGAATCACGTGCCTCACCGTCTGCCAGCGCGTTGCTCCCAGCGCCAGCGAACCTTGTCGATAGCTGTCAGGTACCGCCCGGATTGCCTCGCGTCCCGCCACGATTAAGAGCGGCAGCACCAGCAGCGTGAGCGTCAACGCGCCGGCTAAGATGACCCGATCCAGGTTCAGCAGGAACACGAATACCGCCAAACCCAACAGCCCGTACACGATGGACGGCACGCCTGCCAGGTTTGAGATATTCAACTCGATAAACTGCGTCAGCCGGTTGCGGGGCGCGTATTCCTCAAGATAGATCGCCGTCGCCGTTCCGATGGGGAACGTGAACAGCGCCGTTAGCCCTCCGACCCACAGCGTCCCGAATAAGGCCGAGCGCAATCCGGCGTCTGGCGGCCGGCGTGAAGGATACGTCGACAGGAAATCCCAGTCGATCCATGAAAGCCCGTCGATGAGAACATCGATGATGAGCGCCGCTAACGTCGCAAGGCCCACGAGCGTCGACCCAAGGAACAGTATGACCGCCGCATTACCAATAAGGCGGCGTCCGCGCAGGCTTCGGTGAAATTGCTCAGCGCTGACGCTGCGAACACCGTTGGGAGTCGTTGATTCCATGATTCTGCGCCCCTAATACGCCTGCCGCCAGCGCCGAACCACCAAGTGGCCAAGGATGTTCATGGCGAGCGTCATCACGAATAGCAGCAGCGCCACCGCGAATATCGTGTAGTAGATCGTTGTCCCCTGAGGGGTCTCGCCGAATCCCACCTGCACGATGTAGGCCGTCATTGTCTGGATGCTTTCCCGCGGATCGATCGTGAGACGAGGAGTCGCGCCCGCTGCTATGGTCACCAGCATCGTCTCGCCGATGGCCCGTGAAAGCCCGAGGATTATTGCGGCCACGATGCCGGATAGCGCCGCCGGCGTTACCACCCGGGTCGCCACCTCAAACCGTGTTGCCCCCAGCGCATACGCCGCCTCACGCAGTGAGCGAGGGACGGCCAACATCGCATCCTCGGACAAGGAAGACACTATTGGGATAATCATCACGCCCATCACCAGCCCCGCGCTCAACGCGTTGAAGATGATCATGTCCGGGAACAGAAACGTCTGCAGTAGGGGCGTCACGAAAGTCAACGCGAAATAGCCGTAAACGACCGTCGGAATGCCTGCCAGGATCTCGAGCATCGGCTTCACGACGCGCCGAAGCCGGTTCGGCGCATACTCACTCAGGAAGATAGCCGTGAACAGTCCCACTGGCGCCGCTACCAGGATTGCTATCGCGGCGACCAGTACTGTGCCCGCCACCAACGGTAGTACGCCGAACAGCGAGGGCTGGAATCGCGGAGTCCATTTGGTACCCGTAAGGAATTCGATAACTGAGACTTCCTGGAAGAACCGGAAGCTCTCATTTACCAGGACGAAGACAATTCCTAAGGTCGTGGCGATCGAGACAACCGTGGCCGCGAGAAGCAACATGTGGATCAGGGTCTCGGTACCGCGCTCTGCCCGTTTGCCGGACAGTAGGCGTTTCTCCAGGTTCTCCTTTGAAACGCGAGACGCGGAAAATGACGCTTCAGCCAAAAATGTAATCCTTCCCCAATTGCCCCTAAAGCCCCCGCACACAAGAATGCCCCACGCAGATTAAGTGAGGGTTAAGAAGCCTCGTCATTCCTGCTAAGGATGGTATCCATCGCGTACCCCCTCTATCTGTGGGAGAGGGTTAGTGCTTGCCCAGTACTTGATCCGGGGGTGAGGGCAGCTCGTCAAAGGCTACTCCGGCTAGACCGCCGCCCCCTCGGACACCGGTATCCCCAACTCCTCCAACAGTGCAAGCACCCGCGTCCGTATCGTGTCACGGATTTCACGAACCTCATGCGCCGGCCGTCCCTTGGGATCAGGCAGCCCCCAATCCTCCGCGTCGAATATCGCGGCGGGGCAGGCGTCATCAACGTTGCATCCCATGGTGATGACACGGTCGGCCCCCTCCAGCATCTCCTCAGTCACGACTTGCGGAGTGGCGTCTCCCAGGTCCAGCCCAATCTCTCGCATCGCAACTACCACTTCCGGATGCACGTGCTCCGCGGGCATTGTCCCGGCCGACATAGCGATTGCCTTCCCGTCGGAGAGGGTATTCAGCAGGGATGCTGCTATCTGGCTGCGGCCGGCATTGTGAACACATACAAACAGGACTTCCGGCCTCTCGACGCTGTTGCTGTTCGATTCAGTCATCTCGTCTGTCCTTCCGCACTCCCGCGCCCTACCCCTCATACTCCGCTGTTGTGGGAGGAGCAGTCACTGCTCCTCCCACAACACAACAAGAGCGTTGTTTGTTCGATGCCTTGCTACGCCCCGGTGTATGCCTTGGCCAGCTTGCCCTTCTCCTCATCGTAGTTGGGCAGAGCCGTGTAGCCGACCTCCGGAACGAGCCGCGGCAGGTTGTCGAGGTAGTAGTCGACAAACAGCTTCAGCTCAGGCCGCAGGCGCAGCTTGTTCACGTCCACGTAGATGAAGATCGGGCGGGCCAGAGGCGCATAGCTACCGTCCGCGACCGTCTCATCGCTTGGCTGGACACAACCGTTGCCGCCGTCAACCGCCACCAGCTTCAACTGGCTCGCGTTCTCAGCGTAGTAGGCGTACCCGAAGTAACCCAGGGAATTCCGGTCTCCTGCGATACCGCGCACCAGCACGTTGTCGTCAGAGGACGCGACGTAATTGGATCGAGAAACCCCCTCATCCCCGTTCACCACGTCCGTGAAGTAGTCA
>JAPOOK010000052.1 GCA_026713485.1 Chloroflexota bacterium
AAGTAGTCGTAGAGAGTCTCGCAGTCGGCGGATGCCGCTCTGTTTTCGACTGTCTCTTCCTCGCCGTTCGCATTGTTGTATGTGACATAGACTGCGTCACGCACCTTCTCGGATCCCTCCGGCAGCCTCCCGTAGGCCGGCCCCGTATTGACCTTCACGGTGTAATTGACGATCGCGTCCACCTCTGGGCCGTCGCTGCCCTTGAGGCGGTTACTGGTCGGTACGGTGTAGGACACGGTCACCAGCTGCCCCACTCTCACCTCCGGCACTGTGAGCGTCACCTGCCTTCCGCTGATTGAGATCCTGGTGGCCCTTTGCAGCTTCCCGCCGCCGCCAAACTTGATCCCGAACTGGCGGGCAGCCGGGCGTGAAGTGGTGTCCAGGTCCTTGTCAAAGGTGAGCACCAGGCTGGTCTCATTGACCTCCGCGCTCACCAGGGCCGGCGGCGGCTTCACATAGCCATTGACTCTGAGCGCGAGGGAGCTCGATGCATGGGCCTGCCAGGCACTAGCACTAGTTTGAGATTGGGGCCGGTAAAAGAGGTTGTCGGCGAGGCTCCAACCGTCTGCGCCGTCCGAATCCTCACCGTCCGCGTCTATCGCCGCCACGCGAGTACCGGTGTTCGTGGCGCCACCGAGGTCTGCGTCGACTACCACCCAATACGTCGTGTCGGGTTCGAGATCGATGCCGTCGCCGGTTGCCGTGAACGCATAGGCCGTCGGGTTATTCGTCAATGTGGGCGAACCCGATAGCGTACCGAGGCTGGTGCCAGGTCTTCCGCCCGAATCTTCGGCGATGTAAACCGAGTAAGCAGCCTGCTGACCACCGCCAAGGTGCGCCAAGAGAATCGCGATATGGGTCAGCTTGTAGGCAGCTCTGTTGCTGCCCGTAGTGAATGCCTGCGAGTGGTCGGAAGTGACCGTAAAACCCAAAACCGTACTGGTCTGCCCGGTGTTGCCCACCAGCTTGCCGGGTGTCGGCGTTGCCTGTTGCGTGATGCTCACGCCTTGCCCCTGCACCTGCCGCTGGACGCGTTTCGGAACGTCCCGGGTTTCCTCCACCTCTACTGGAAGATTCAGGTCGTCGATGGGTGGGCCCGCCGCGGCAGGACTGGTCACAAGGAGAAAGGCCCCTGCTGCGGCCATTACCAGCAACACAGGCACAAGTATCCGGAGTGACCCCACCCCGATATGAGACCTCAGAATGGCTGCCGTCCCCTTCATCAGTGCACCTCCAAAGGGTTGTCTGTCCCCCGAGCGCGGCTTTCGGCACAAGCTATCCACCCGCATAGGTGAAGCTATTAGGCAAAATACCATACAAATCGTAACCAACGTGTAACTTATGGCTATAAGTGCGGTGACGTTCTATAACTATTGACTAGAATCGACAGAATAGGCCGCTAAAGCCGGAATGAGAGGATGGGGCGTTACGGGAGTTGGTGGGCGCAATGGGATTCAGATTCCCGCCTGCGCGGGAATGACGGTGGGGGGGCGGGAATGACGGTGGGGGCGCTCACCCTTCGACAGGCTCAGGGTGAACGGGTGGCGGGAGTCACCCCCTCCCTGGCCCTCCCCCATCAAGGGGGAGGGATCTTGGTGGTTGGCGTTACGGGAGTTGGTGGGGGAATTGCGGCATTGGATTCTTCGCTGCGCTCAGAATGACATGGGGGGCGTGCGCTCAGAATGACAGGCGGGGCGGAATGACGGGGGGATTGCGGGGTATGCTGGTAGCACGGTTTAGCCCGATGCTCATACCTGATTCGTAATGGCGCTTGCGTACACACTCGGATTGCGCGCCCTCAGCCTCGTGGGCGTCGTTCTCGTTGTCCTTGTGCTGGTCGTCGTGACACTCGGCGCGACGGGATTCTCGGATCGCATGCTGACGGCCATCGTCTCTGAGGAGATGCGGGGGCAGCGACAGGCACTCGCCGAGACAATCCGGGATCCGGAACGCCTTGAAGAGACGCTGCGGGAACGACGAGTCGACCTGGAGGAGTTCTACGGCCTGGACGATCCCTGGTACACACGCCTCCCGGCGATGGTCGGCCGCGTTCTGACGCTGGACCTCGGGTCGGCGCGAAATCTAAGAAGTTTCGACGGCTCATCACGCGTGACTGACATTGTGCTGGAGCGCGTGCCGTACTCAATGATGTTGGTGACAACGTCGCTTGTTATTACAGCAATCATCGGCTTATGGCTGGGGGCGAAGCTGGCGACGCGCGTAGGAACGCGGAGCGACCGTCTCGCATCCTATCTCGCCGCAGCGTCGAACGCCCTTCCGGCGTGGTGGGCGGGAATCCTGCTGATTCTCGTCCTCTCTTTCCAACTGCGCATATTCCCTTCAGGGGGTTTATATAGCTCTCCACCACCGGATGGGGAGTTGCTGCGATTCATGGACCTGCTCTGGCACGCTGCGCTGCCCATCCTGACGCTCGTCCTGGTCTCCGTTGGCGCGTGGACGTACGTGGTGCGAACGATGCTTCTGAACACGGCGCAGGAGTTCCACGTAACGGCGGCGCGGGCGCGCGGCCTGCCGGAGGGACAGGTGATGAGACGCCATATTTTGAGAGTCGCCGCGCCGCCCATCGCGACCAATATCATCCTCGCCCTCACCGGCTCCATCGGCGGAGCGATCCTGACGGAGACCGTCTTCAACTGGCCCGGGATGGGGCGGCTGTACTTCGACGCAATCACTACGGCGGATGAGGCCGTCATCGTTGCACTGACGTTCATGTTCACGCTGATGTATGTGGCGGCGCGGTTCATCTTAGAGGTGCTGTACGTCGTTCTGGATCCGCGCGTGAGGTATACGGCGCAATGAGGCCGGGCGAGGCGCTTCGCGTCGTACTCCGATCCGGCTCAGGGAGGATGGGCATCGGTCTGTTGGCCGTGCTGGTCTTCGTCTCCCTGCTTGTGCCGTTCTTCTATCCATTGGACTTTGGGCTGCGATTCTGGAACAACCCCATCGCGTGGGCGGACAACCCAAAGGCCGCACCCCCCGCGTGGACCAACCTCGTCGGAGATCAGGCTCCAAGCCATCGCGTTTTCGACGCCGAGTCGCCGTCGCAAACTGTCGAGACAGGCCCCGCGACAACGCGCCTGTACTCCTTCACGTTTGACCATGAGTCTGAGTCGCCGCCCACATTCCTCTCCGTCTCCGTTGGCGAGGTGACCTTCTACGACCGGCCTCCGGTCATTTCCATGACACTGGAACGACCTGACGGCCGCGCGGCAACGATATTGCAGGAGGTGGTGCGGGGACAACGACCCGACGAGACGCCGCCGGTTACGCGGTTTGCGGACGAACCGCGCCGCATCTACCTGACGGGGGACACGAATTCGCTCACCGCAACCTCCGATTTCCTGCAGCGGGAATTCGACCTTCGGCTGACCGAGGCAGAACTGCAGGGCAACCTTGAGACGGCGCTGTTTGGAACGCCGACGGGGAATGAGGCCGCAGAGTTCACGCCGTTGACCGGGGAGTATACCGCGACGATCCGCGTCATCACGTACGATGCGCGGGATTCAGTGGAGAGCGTGCGCTTCGTGGCGGCAGGCGGTGTATTCGGCCTCATGGGAACTGACACGCAGGGGCGAAACCTGGCAACGGGCCTGATGTTCGGCTTCCCCGTCGCGCTCATCATCGGGATATCGACAAGCGTGGCCGCCACCATCCTCGGCACATTCTTCGGCATCCTGAGCGGCTTCTCCGGCGGCAGGACGGACACCATCATCCAGCGGCTGGCCGATGTGATGACCAACATCCCGTTGCTGCCGATACTCATATTCTTGATATTCGTGCTGGGCCAGAAACTGTGGCTGGTGATGACGATCCTTGTGATATTCGGCTGGCCGGGGCTGACGATTATTTTGCGCTCCATGGTGCTGCAGGTACGGTCGGGACAGTTGGTGGAGGCGACGCAGGCGCTTGGGGCATCGCGGTGGCGCATCATGTTCCGGCATGTCTTCTTCCAGATGGCGCCGTTCATCGTGGCGCAGATGATCTTCTTCACGCCGGCGGCGATTCTCGCCGAGGCAGGGTTGAGCTTCCTGGGCCTCGGCGACCCCTCTCTGCCGACGTGGGGACAGATCCTTGAGCAGGGATTCCGAACGGGGGCAATCTTCATCGGCTATTGGTGGTGGATACTGCCGCCGGGCATTCTCATCGTGATTACAGCGATGACGTTTGTGTTGCTGGCACTGGCAATGGAGCCGGTGTTGAATCCCCGACTACGGGAGACGGCGTCGTGAATGGGCGGCAGGCGGGCGGCGAGCCCCTCCTCTCAATACGCGATCTGCGTTTGTCCTACGCGGCGGACCGCGGCGACGTGCACGCGGTGGACGGCGTGTCGTTCGACCTTGAAGCGGGGAAGACACTGGCCATCGTTGGCGAGTCCGGCTCCGGCAAGACGAGCCTCGCGCTCGCCCTGCTGCGACTCCTGCCACGCAACACATCTCAATTCGAGGGACAAATAACGCTCAACGGCACGGATTGCATGGCGCTGTCTGACGGCGACTTTCGGAGTCGCGTGCGCTGGCGGCAGATTTCAATGGTGTTCCAAGGGGCGACGGAGTCCCTTAACCCCATCTACAAGGTCGGGCACCAGGTGCGGGAGGTGCTGACTTCGCGCGGCGGACAGTCACGCAGCGCGGCGGACGAGCGCACGCGGGAGTTGTTGAATCTTGTGCGGCTGCCGCCGGAAACGTTCAACCGCTATCCGCATGAGCTGAGCGGCGGCATGAAGCAGCGCATCGCGGTGGCCTCGGCGTTGGCCCTTGATCCGGCGCTAGTCCTGCTGGACGAGCCGACGTCCGCGCTGGACGTGGGCGTGCAGGCACAGATCATGAACCTGTTCAAGCGGCTCAAGTCCAACCTGGGCATCGCGTCCATCTTCATCAGCCACGACATCGCGCTGGCCAGCGATATTGCGGACTACATTGCGGTGATGTACGCGGGACGTCTGGTGGAGATCGGCCCGTCGGAGGACATACTCGGCGCGCCGTCCCATCCCTACACGCAGAAGCTGTTGGCGGCCATTCCACGCCTGCGCTCGGACGAGCCGCTGGAGTTCATCCCGGGCGCGCCGCCGGACCTCTCCGATCCGCCAACTGGGTGCCGATTCCATCCGCGCTGCCAGTTCGCCATGGACAGGTGCCGCATCGAAGACCCGCACGGTATTCCGACGCCGAGCGGGCAGTCGTTGGCGGCGTGCTGGCTGCTGGATGAGGCAGGCTCATCATGAACATGAACACCAACGGCGCAGCCCCCATGCTGGACCTTCAAGACGTGGCGATGCACTTCAAGTCGCGGGGACGGGGTTTCCACACGACGACGGTACGGGCGTTGGACGGGGTTTCGCTAACGTTGGATCGCGGCGAGACGATTGCCATCGTTGGCGAGTCCGGTTGCGGCAAGACGACGTTGGGACGAGTCTCGTTGCGCTTGCTTGAGCCGACGGCGGGGCGCGTGCTCTTCGACAACGTGGACATCACGCAAGTGAAGGAGAGCAACCTCAAGGGGTTCAGGCGGCGGGCGCAGGGCATCTTCCAGGACCCGTTCACAAGCCTCGATCCGTACATGACGATTCGCCAGATCGTCGAGGAACCGCTGATCATCCACGGGGTGGGGTCGGCATCTGAACGGCTGGAGCGCGTACAGTGGGCGCTGGACGAGGTGCGGATGCGGCCGGCAGCAGACTTCCTGGACCGCTTCCCCCACTTGCTCTCCGGCGGCCAGCGTCAACGTGTCGGCATCGCGCGGGCATTGACGCTGACACCGGAATACATCCTTGCCGACGAGCCGGTCTCGATGATCGATGCCTCTAGCCGCGCCGAGATCCTGGCACTGCTGAGCGAGCTGCAGGAGCGGTATCGCATCGGCTATCTGTACATCACGCATGACATCGCGACGGCGCGACACTTCGCGCCCACGGCGGCCGTCATGTACCTGGGCCGCGTCGTGGAGCAGGGGCCAACGGTCGACTTGATCAACAACCCTCTGCATCCCTATACGCAGGGACTCTTGAACGCAGTGCCGGAGCCCGACCCGGCGAATCGCCTTGCGGAGAGGCCGGTGTTGCCCGGGGAAGCGCCAAGTCCGGCCAACGTGCCGAGCGGGTGCCGCTTCCATCCGCGGTGTCCGGTCTTCATGGAGGGGCTGTGCGACGTGGTCGAGCCTCCTCTGGTACAGGTAGAACCTGACCGCACCGTGGAGTGCCATCTGTACGGTGCGGAGGGAAAGGAGCGGGTGGGGCGGGACACAGGGAAATCCGTATCTGGTGATGCTGAAATCGTTTGACGCTCCCCGCCACGCTGGGCATAATTGCGTGGCGCGAGTGGTAGGAGCGTAGCTCAGTCCGGAAGAGCAACGGTCTCCAAAACCGTCGGTCGGGGGTTCGAATCCCTCCGCTCCTGCCAGCGCTCCATCCGTTCAGGGCAGGGCGCGCGCAGTGGGCAGGTCTTGCCGAGGTGGTGGAATTGGTAGACACGCTGTCTTGAGGGGGCAGTGGGCGAAAGCTCGTAGGAGTTCAAATCTCCTCCTCGGCACCACACCCGCTGGACGACGGCGCTATCATGGATACGCTGTCAGCGTAAATAGGGCGCCAAGCGCGAGGCGACGTAGCCAAGTGGTTTAAGGCGGGGGACTGCAAATCCCCTATTCGTGGGTTCGAATCCCGCCGTCGCCTCCAGATTTCCTCTCTATTCGTCTATTGCCTGAATCACGCCGATGATGTTGCCTTCGGGGTCGATGAGGCCGCCCACCTTGATGCCATAGCCGGGCACTTCCTCAGCGGGGCCCATGGATTTGCCGCCGAGTTCCTCGGCGCGGGTCGCGTAGGCGTCGGCATCATCCACCTGCATGTAGAGACGGATGCCCGGGCGGTCATTCTCGTCCTCGGGATTGTGGTTGTAAATCGCGCCGTCGATGCCTGCGTCTCCGTCCTTTGCGGTGACGAGGCCGTAGGACATCGGGTTGTCCGCGTTGATATCCCAGTCAAACAGAGCGCCGTAGAACGCCTGCAAGGTTTGGGCATCCCGGGCTGCGATTTCAAAGTGCGCGATCGGGCGGGGCATTGGATTCTCCTTTTCGATTCATCAATGTGGACGTGTCTTTCGGAAACCTCCTGCTGCTATTCCGGGTCTAGCTCGGCCTCCTCCAATCTCAAGAATCCTTGCGCGTCGAGCGAAAGGCCACTAACTCGCTCAGAGGCAAGGATGAAGTCGCTGCCGAAGTAGAGCGGAAACGCTACGGCTTCCTGGATCATCCTGCGTTCAATCTCCCTGTACTGCTCCAAGCGGTCTTCGCCTGCGGTTCTGGCCTGCTCCAGCAGGTCATCGATCCCTGCAGAACCCGACTTGCCGTCATTGTTCGGAGACTCGGTATGGAAAAGCACGTCGAGGAAGTTATGCGGATCAGGGTAGTCTGCAATCCAGCCGTGTCTGTACATGTTAAAGCCGATCTCAACAACCTGCGGCAGCCTATACAAGTACGTGGGGCCGAAGGGCTGGTAGAGAACGCGCACGCCCAGATTGTCCTGCCATTGCGTGAAGATTGCGCGGTCAATCGTGGAGAGATCACCACCGCCCACAATAGTGATGATTCGCTCCTCTTCATCGAGTTGGCCAAACGCAGTACTGTCCAGTAGTTCCTTTGCGGCCACAGGGTCGTACGTGACTTCCGCGATGTTCTCGTCATAGCCTGGGAGGCCGGGTGGCATGAATCCATGCGCAATATTCAAGCCTGGCGCGCCGTGTTCCTCAAAGATTGCTTGCCGATCCACGGCCCACAGGAAGGCACGACGCACGTCGGGATCATCAAACGGCTCAACAGTTGTGTTGAAGGCCAAATAGTGAATGAGCAGGGAGTCTGTCTGGCTAATCTGGTCAACCAGCGGGTTTTCTTCCTGGACAAGGAAATCATAGAATCCCAATCCGAACGCAGTGGTTGCATCAACGAAACCCTCTTCAATCATCGCGGTAGGGAGACCGGCATGAAAGCGGAAGACCAGGTTGCCGATTGAGTGTGATGGGCCAAGATATTCAGCAAACGCGGTCAGGTGCGCCGCTCGGGCCGATTCGTAGTGGGCGATGCGGTACGGCCCGGTCCCAATCGCCGTGTAATACCAGGGATCAGGAACGTCTTCCTCTTCTGCCTCTTCAGACCCGGCGGTATCCTCTTCTTGGCCTTCCACGTCCTCCTCTTCAACGAGGCGGGGATCCGGGACCTCAGGGACGTTGGATTGCAGGACGACGAATGCAGCCGGATGAGTCAGCTTGGAGACGAAGTAGCTCTTTGCTTCGTCGATGGTAACAACGAGGGTTGAATCATCAACGGCCTCAAGGCCGGCAATGGAGTCGGCCTCACCGGCGTGATACTCTTTCGCGCCCACGATGTCATCCAGATAGCTGCCTGCGCTTCCGCCGACAGGGGGCAGGTTGCGATTGAGCGCGCGTTCCCACGAGAAGACAAAGTCCTGTGCTGTGACGGGACTGCCGTCATGGAACTGGGCTCCTTCATTGATGGTGAATGTGTAAACGGTGCCGTCTTCAGAGACTTCCCACGTTGCAAGGTCAGGCTCCGGAATCAGGTTCGCATTGAGGCGAACAAGGCCACTGAATATCTGACGGATGTACTGGGATGATCCGGAGTCTGTGGATATGCCGGGATCCATCGTCAGCGGGCCATCATCGAGGTACAGGACGAGAGTATCGTCCGGGGGCGACCCGAAGGGCTCCGGATCAACAGGGCGGATGCTGGTGGAGACAGCCTCCAGTACGTCGAAGTTGCGTTCATAGATGGTGCGTGGGGCCTGTGTCTGGATGCCCATGGCCATCGTCCCGCGGGTCACAAAGGTCACAGCGCCACGATGTTCATTGGAACCGGTGCCGTAGCCGTAGAAGACCTGGTGGGCTTCCAGGCCATCATCAAGAATGATGTCCGACTCCGTGATTGTGCGGAATCCGCTTAGGCCGGCAAGAGGAGTGACCTGCTCCCTGGCGATGTCGGCTGCGTGTGCCTTTTCGGCGCTGAAGAGGACAATCGTTTGGGCAAACAGGTCGTCCGAGTCAGTGTCGAATGTGGTGGCGACGCCCAGCAGGCGTGTCCCAGCTCGTTCACCCGTCCATGAGTCTGGCACTTGCACCGTGTAGCCATAAAGGTCATCCGTATAGGTTTTCAAATCGGATGGAATAAGTGCTTCCGTTTCATCGTCGTCATCCGTTTGAATTGGTATGGCAGTAGGTGGAGTGACGGTAGTCTCAGGGGTGGCGGTTTCATCAGGAATCGATATCGGCGTCGCCGCAGGGGTGGGAGTCGCCGGTTCAACAGTTCCCGGCGTTGGGGTGGCCTCATCACCGCTGCATGCGGCAAAAATGAGAACGAGCCCAAGGGCGATCGCGAAGGCAAAGACCAACGAGCGTGGCGAACTCCACCGGCCAGCGATCTGTAACACGTAGTAAATCCTCCTGTGAACTGGATCTTGGAGAGCAGACAGATGATTCAAAATCGACGTTGCACTTATTATGATACGAGTCGGGTTCCGCGACCAACAGACCATCCCGGGGCCGACGATTCAGAAACATGTACGCGCACCGGGACAATCCAACGGAGGTACTAAGCACATGCGGCGGAATCCATCTCGACTACTAGTACTAACGGCCATCATTGCCATCCTGTTAGCAGTCTCCCCGGCAGGTTTTGCCGGAGCACAGGAGGGAGAGAGGCAAACGACCGGGTCGCCAGGCATCCTCACACCGGACTATCCGTACCTTGCGCCGGACGTGCTCGCCTTTAGAGATCAGACGGCCCGATACCTGTCCGGACGAGCCTCACTGATGGCGCAGGGTCTCGACGCGAGCTCGGAGAATATCGGCGGCGAGGGACAGACCGGCCCCGTCGCATCCGCGCAGGGCGCCCCTGATTCACAGGGCGGCGTTCTCGTCCCCTATCGCGATCCCTCTGCGCGCTTCAGCCGCAACATCCTGATCCCGACAGATTTCAGCGCGGCCCCACTGCAGACGGAGCCGCACCTGGCCGTCGACCCGTTCGATTCCGACCACATCGTTGCCGGCATGATCGACTACAACTTCCCCGGCACCACCATGTACGTGACGTATGACGGTGGCGTGACGTGGGAGGGCCCGGCGGTGATCAAGCGGCCGCGCGAGGAACTCGGCGCGGGTGGGGATCCCGTTCTGGCATTCGACAGAGACGGTTCTGTCTATAGCACCTTCATCTCCCTTGATATCGAAGAGTTCACCGTCGGCAACCTGCTGGGATCGGCGGTTGTCTCCAGCATGGCGCTGAGTTCGTCCAGCGACGGCGGCTTCACGTGGACGCAGGGCACGCCGGCCGTCAGGAGCGGCGTAACGTCCGAGTTTGAGATCGATACGCTTGGCAGAACCCGCGGGACAATCTCCCTCGGGTTCCTGGACAAGCCATGGCTGGCCACGGGCCCAAACCCTGATGACCCGGATTCGGACATCATTTACATCTCCTACACCCACTTCAACACCACGTATCGGATCCGCTACACGGACGAACTCGCCTTCCTCAGCGATCCCGTTCTTCAGACGACCATTGAGGTGGTCAGCTCCGAGGACGGGGGCATCAGCTGGTCCGATCCCGTCATAGTCAGCCCTATCATTCGGCAGGTCTTCGAGTTTGGCGGCGCTGAGCAAGTGACCCTTCAGGAGAATCCCGAGGCCCTGCAATCGCCGGACGCGATTCCCGGCGGGCAGGTCGTCGAAAGCCTGAAGCGCATTGTCCAGGGTTCTTATGTGGCGACGCATGATGACGGAACCGTCTACGTTTCATGGATGGACTCCTCTGACGACGGTCCGTTCGAAGGGCTGGCGCAGATGTACGTCGCGAAGTCCGAGGACGGTGGCGAGACGTTCGCAGACGGGCGGCAGGCTGCGAGCTTTCTGGAGTTGGGCTTCTCGCCAAGGAGCAGCTTCTACAGATTCTGGGGGTCATCGTTCTCCCACCTTGGGGTAGGTCCGAACGAGGAGCTTTACATGGTGTTCTCTGCCGCGCCCTCCGGGGATCCGTCAGACGACGCGGATGTCATGTTCGTCAGCTCCATGGATGGGGGTCAGACGTGGAGCCGGCCACCAATGCGAATCAACGATGACCGTACATCCGGCATCCAGTTCTTCCCGGCCATCGATGTCTCCCCGGACGGCAGGATTCACGTGATGTGGGCGGACACGCGGGACGATCCCGGCATTGATCTGCGCTATCACATCTACTACACCGTGTCCGAGGACAACGGAGAATCGTTCAGCATCAACTCCCGCGTGACAGACTCTGCCTCCAACCCCAACTTCGGATTCCCGGGCGGTCAGTTCATTGGCGACTACATGGGCATTGCTGCCACCGATGAGGACGTGTACCTCGTATGGCCTGACACCCGCCTCGGCGAATTCCAGGGCACGAACCAGAAGATCGGGTTTGCCCGGATGCGACAGATGCCTAGCCCGTCCATCTTCCTCTCGCCGGCACGCGGCGCATCTGCCACAACAGTGACCATCCAGGGCTTCAATTTCCAGGCCGACCAGGACATGTTCATCCTCGTCAGCGGTGTGCTTGTATCGACAATCGAATCGAACGATGAGGGACGCTTCACGACGCAGCTCTTCTTCCCGACTGCCGGCGAAGGGCCGCAGAGCGTGGCCGTATTCGACGCGTCCGGCAACTCCGCCACTGCATCCTTCTACAATGAGTTCGGTTTCGACAACTTGCAGGAGACGGCGGCTGACATCGCGGACATCAAGAACGCGCTGAGTTCAGACACGTTGGCCACCATCCAGGAGGCGCTGGAGCGTATTGAGTCCGGTGAAACGGACGACTCGTCGTCCGGCGGGTGCAGCACAGGCAACGCGACGGCGGATATGGCGTTGGTGGGCCTGATTGCTCTGGGCATCATCGGCGCGGTGCAACTGAACGCGCGCAGGCGTCGCCGGGCAAACAACGGCGAGGACGGGGGCGAGATTGATGCGTAATTCCAGGCTCCGTCTCCCCCTCATACTTGGCCTTGTGCTGATACTCGGCCTCGTAGCCGGGGGCGGCGCGGCGCTCGCGCAGAGTGGTGAAGACTATCGCCCGCCCCATGACCGGCCCGGGCCGGCCGTGGACACCCTCCACTACCGCTCGTTCAACGTTGACCTCGCACCGCAGGAACTGCAGCGAGATGAGATGGACATGTACATCTTCAATCTCAAGACGGACGCGGCTCAGGCCCTCCGCGGCGATGACTCTGTTGAGTTGTATGAGGCGCCGGCATCGACCATCTCGCTCATCCTGAACCCTGCCCCCGCGCCGGAGGGACAACTCAATCCGTTCTCCCTGCCGGAAGTACGGCGGGCGGTCCAACACCTCGTCAACAGAGAATTCATAACGCAGGAAATCTACAAGGGCCTCGCCCGCCCCATGCACACGCATGTCAATCCATTCGACTTCGACTACACGGTCGTTTCGGAGATGCTGGCGCGGCAAGACCTGTCCTATGACCCGGAACGGGCGCGGGCAGCCATCGCCGACGCCATGACGGCGGCGGGCGCAACGATGGTGGACGGCGCATGGAACTACAACGACGAGCCAATTCGCCTGCGGTTCATCATCCGCGTGGAAGATGAGCGGCGCGAGGTCGGCGACCTGATTCGTGCCGAGCTGGAGCAGGCAGGGTTCCTGATTGCCCCCATCTATCACCAGTTCGCTCCGGCCATCCTCACCGTCTACAGCACGGACCCGCAGCTGTTTGAGTGGCACGCCTACACGGAGGGATGGGGGCGCGGCGCGGCGGAACGCTACGACTCCGCCACCATCAACCAGATGGCCGCGCCGTGGTTGGGCAACATGCCCGGCTGGCAGGAGACCGGCTTCTGGCAGTACGAAAATGCGCGGCTTGATGACCTTGGACAGCGCATCTTCCGTGGCGATTTCAATGATCGTGCGGAGCGCGACGCGCTCTACCAGGAGGCCACGCGCGTCTCCGTGGACGAGTCCGTCCGCGTCTGGCTCGCAACAATCCTGACGACATTCCCTGCAAACTCGGAAATCGTCGGCGTCACGCAGGACGTGGCTGCGGGGCCAAAGCTCCAATGGACGTTCCGGGAGGCGTACATCCCAAATGAGGACACGCTCACCGTCGGCCACCTATGGGTGTGGACGGAGCGCAGCACATGGAACCCGGTCTCCGGCTTCGGCGATGTCTATAGCTCCGATGTCTGGCGCAACCTGGCCGATCCGGCAATGACACGACACCCATTCACCGGCCTGCCCATCCCCATGCGCGCTGATTATGAGGTGGAAACGGCGGGGCCGGGCGCAAAGATGTCCGTGCCTGCCAGCGTGCAGAGATGGGACGCGGAGGCGGGAGAGTGGGCGACCGTGGGCGATGGCGTGGAGGCCACCTCCAAGGTCACGTTCGACTACAGCAAGTTCTTCCAGGCCCCGTGGCATCACGGTGAGCAGATTACGATGGCCGACCTTGTCTATGACATCTACCAGACCTTTGACATGGTCTACGGACCGGAGAAGTCGCAGGTTGAGTTCGCCCTCGCGACAACCGCCAAGCCGCTGCTGGACACCGTTCGCGGTTTCCGCGTGCTTGACGAGAATCGTATCGAGGTCTACGTCGACTACTGGCACTTTGTGGACGACTACATCGCCGAATACGCCGTTCCCGGCGGCATGACCATGCCGTGGGAGGTGCTGGCCGCGATGGATGACGTGGTGTTCAACCAGCGCCGCGCCGCCTACAGCGATACCTCCGCCCAGCGGTTCGGCGTGCCGTGGCTCAGCCTGGTGCAAGACCGCGACGCGCGCACCGTCGACCGCACACTCGGACAGTTCGAGCGTGATGGTTTCGTGCCCATGGCGGCGCTCACCATCGGCGGGCAGGCACTCGTGACGGAACAGGAGGCCACTGAACGCTACCAGGCCGCGCAGGCGTGGTTTGATGAGCGCAGTCTCATGGTGATCAGCAACGGACCGTTCTACCTGGAGCGATTCGATCCGCCCGCACAGTTTGCCGAACTCAAGGCGTTCCGCGATGAGAACTATCCATTCAGCCCGGGCGATTGGTACTTCGGCGCGGCGGAGCCCATCAACCTTGAGCCGGAGAGCGTCAGCGGCATCGTCATTGGACAGCCGCTGGACGTAAACGTGGACGTGGACGGTCCCGGCGAGCTGGGCGTCCGCTACGTGTGGTCAGACCCGGCGACTGGCAACGTCGTCAAATCAGGTGACGCAACGGCGGAAGGCGGCGGGTTTGTCGTGCCGTTCTCTGCGGCAGAGACGGCCGCGCTCGTTCCCGGCCTCTACCGACTCTCCATCACCGCCTACAGTGATCAGCTCTCGACCGTCTCCGAACGAGTCCTGACCGTAGAGGCCTCCGCCACCGGCACAACAACAGGCGACAACGGCACAACCACCACGCCGACTGACCAAGACGATGGCGGTGACTCCGGCGGCTGCGGCTTCGGCGCACCCTCCGCAGACCTACTCCTAATCGGCGGCCTCCTAGCAGGCCTGGTAGGGGTTAGAAGGCGAAAATTAATCTAGAGAGTTAGTCCTTTACCCTAACCCTCCCCTAGAAAGGACACAGCAATGACCCAGCCCGATTCTCGATTCGCGTGGGTGCGCTTCTACGAGGAGTTCGCGGACAAGCTGCTTGAATACAAGGACCGGCGTAACGAGCTAACTGCCAAGTTCATTCATATTATCAACGATTCCCCAGTAAGTTTCCCCATAGCGGACCGATTCCCATCTCCAGGTGAGCCATACACTACGAGACCGCTAGAGGACATCTGCCCATTTACTTTGATGGCGTCAATCAACATACGTAATGGCCTGGAATCGAAGCGGCTAGCTCTGTGCGAGATATTCAAATCCGAATTCGAAATCAACGCACCTGTTCCCGAACTTGAAGGTGTTCCGATGTACCTACCCATAAATCTGCGGTGGTTTAGGTTCACAGTACAGCGTGGGGAGGAACAAAGAAGGCAAGACATCGACAAGCTGTGGCGGGTATTTGAGATGGGAATCCAATTTGCCGATTCCGACGGTGAAACAGACCAGAGAGAATTTATCGAGGCTTTTGACGAAGCCGCAAAGGTGCCGGGAGTTGGTCATCGCTTACCGAGCGGACTCTATTGGTTTCGCCCAGAGTTTTTTCCAACACTTGACAGTCATTCAAAAGACTACCTGAGGGAAGTTCTCGGAATGTCAGTGCCGAAGTCAAAAAAGGTATTAGGCGAACAATACCTTTCAATTCGCTCTGACCTCGCTAGACGCATAGATTCCCATGAAGTACCTTTTTCGTCGTTCCGTCAATTGTCACGTGACGCATTCGCATGGGACGTTATCGAAGGTAGGAATCCTTGGGTAGAACAGGAAAGGAAGCGTTTCACAGATTTGGGCCAAGTCGAGGTCTCCGGTCAACCAGAGAATCGGAGGGTGCAGGCCGGGGCAATCGCTATCAGGGGAGGCCAGACGGGATTCCGACGTGATCTACTGAAAGCATATGGTGGTTTCTGTGCCATCACCGGATATGACGTTAAGGACGCACTGGATGCATGCCATATCAAGACGTTCTCGGGGAAGGACGACAATCGAGTGTCGAATGGCCTATTGTTGCGTTCGGATATACATAACCTCTTCGACGCACATCTACTTGGCATAGATCCAGATACGGGAGAGGTCTGGATTAGCAAGGATCTAGAGGGCACCAAATATTCCGAGTTGGAGAATAGGGAAGCCCGGCCTCCGAAGAACCGGAAAGATAGGCCCGACCCGGATGCCTTACGCGAACACTGGGAAGAGGCAAAGAAACTGGGCAGGGTCAGTTGACGCACGCTAGAGCTTTGGATTCCTCGCTGCGCTCAGAATGACAGAAGGGCATACCGTTTCCCCTACCCCCACACCTAAGTGAATACCGCAGCGCGTAAAGCGGTAAACTATAGCGACTATGGCTCGCGCGCGTTCGGCGATACCTGATGACGCCCCCGCAGATGCCCATTCAGTGGCAGACGGCGCGGTGGCTGTTTCTTCGCGCCCGGCGTTCGATGAGCTTGAGTCACGGCTGAAGGCGCATCGGCTACCGGCGGAGCGCATCGATGCCATCCGTGAGGCGTTTGACACTGCTGACCGCGCCCATGAGGGTCAATTCCGCAAGTCCGGCGACCCGTATATCTGCCATCCCCTTGAGACGGCGCTCATCCTGACCAACATCGAAATGCTGGACGCGCCGACGCTGCAGGCGGCGCTCCTGCATGATGTCGTCGAAGACTCGCCCATGACGCTCGATGAGATGCGCACGGGTTTCGGCGTGGAAATCGCGGACCTCGTTGACGGTGTGACAAAGCTCTCACGTCTCGCCGCGCAGCCGCAGCAGGGAGCAGGAGGTGAGGCGGCGGCCCTCCCCTCACACGCCAGCGTCTACCAGGCCGAGAGCCTTCGTAAGATGTTCCTCGCCATGGCGCAGGATGTTCGCGTCGTGCTCATCAAGCTGGCGGATCGTCTGCACAATATGCGAACGCTGGACGCGCTCACGCCTGACCGGCGTCACCGCATCGCCCTGGAAACGCGTGATATCTACGCCCCGCTCGCTCATCGGCTCGGCATCGACAGCATAGAGTCGGAACTCAATGACCTTGCGTTCGTTCACCTTGAGCCTGCGCGGCATCGGCGTATTGCGAACCTGGTGGCCACGCGGCTGACTGAGCTCGAGACGGGAGTCGGCGAGGCGCTGACAGCCCTGCGGGAGACTCTCACGGAGCAGGGACACAAAGACGTTGAGATTTCCGGCAGGACGAAGAGTATCTATAGCATCGCCCAGAAGATGGAGCGCTACCGCGAGATCGGGCGAGATTTCGACGACATCAATGACCTGCAGGCCGTCCGCGTTGTCGTGAAGGACGTGCAGGACTGCTACGGCGTGCTTGGCATTATCCACGGCATGTGGCGACCCCTGCCCGGCCAATTTGACGACTACATCGCCAACCCACGGGAAACCGGCTATCAATCGCTGCACACATCGGTCGTGACGCCGAACGGCAACACGCTGGAAGTGCAGATCCGAACGGCGGATATGCACCAGATGGCGGAATACGGCATCGCGGCGCACTGGCGCTACAAGGAAGGTGCAGGCGGTGGCGAGTTTGATGAGCGCATCGCGTGGCTGCGGCAGCTGCTGGATTGGCAGCGGGATGTGATCGGCGCGCAGGAATTTGTCGATCAACTGAAGCACGAGATTCTCGTCGATCAGGTCTATGTCTACACACCAAAGGGCGAGATTCGTGAGCTGCCGGCCGGCTCCACTCCCATAGACTTCGCTTTCCGCATCCACACAGACGTCGGCTATGGAACCGCCGGAGCGAAAGTCAATGGCCGCATGGTCTCGTTGAGCTACACGCTGCACAACGGCGACACCATTGAAATCATTCCATCCAAGAACCCAAAGGGACCGAGCCTGGACTGGCTGAATCCGGATCTCGGCTATGTGCGCACGGAGTTGGCGCGCTCCAAGATCCGCCACTGGTTCCGCGTTCAGGAACGTTCAGAGAGCACGGTGCGTGGTCGCCAGCTTCTGGAGCGGGAGACGCGTCGGCTCGGCGTGCAGCTCGACCCGCAGCACCTGGCGACGCTTTTCGGATACCAGACGGCAGATGACTTCATCCTCGCGTTGGGAACGGGGCAGGTGGGTGTCAACCAGATCGCGACGCGCATCGCGCCCCCGAAGGAAGAATCGGAAACGATACCGATTCGTCCATCCAGCGGAGAGCTCGCCGTGAACGTGCCCGGGCTTGGTCCCACGAGGGCCCGCTCCGCGCCTTGCTGCCGCCCGATGCCCGGCGAGGAGATCGTCGGGTTCATCACGCGCAACCGGGGCGTCACGGTGCATCGGGGGGACTGCGATAACGTCCGCAACGAGGACGAGCCGGAGCGGTTGATGGAGGTGAGCTGGCCGGATTTCGAGCAGAAATACCCGTCCAGCGTCGTCATTTCGTCACAGGATCGAGTCGGCCTTTTGCGTGACATAACGACACTCGTCTCCGCCGACCACATCAACATCACAGGGGTGCGCGATAGACACAATACGGATAGGACGGTTACGATAACCCTTACGGTTGAAGCCAGCGGTCTGCCGCAGGTCAGCCGGATGATGTCCCGGTTGGAGGATCTGCCGGGTGTCATCAACGTCTATCGGACATCGGGACACAGCCGCCGTCGTGAGGCCAACGCCGGGCGGCGAAACGGTGGGGCGGCGCGCGCAAACGGCGCGGCCCGCAAGTCCCCAAACGGCAAACAACGTAAGGGATAACTGGCAAGGAGCAGGAACACGTGGCAAAGGGAATCTCCGCGGCGAAGGCGCATCGACGCTCAGTCAAAAAGCGCGAAATCAATCGCCACCGGAATCGGACAATCAGAACGCTGATCCGCAGTGCGCGTGAGGCTATTGAGGACGGAGAACAGGACGCGCAGGACACCGTGAGACGCGCCATGGTCGCCCTGGACCGCGCGAAGGGCAAGACACTGCACGGCAGGAACGCTGACCGGCGCAAGAGTCGCCTCGTTCGCCTCTTGAACAGAACTCAGGCTGCATAATTTCCTCGGCACACAGATGGCCGAAATGTCGACATACACTGATGGGGCTCCCCGGTTATGTGAGCAGAATCACGTGCCGGGGTGGCGGAATGGCAGACGCGGCGGACTTAAAATCCGCTTCCCCAAAAAGGAGTGTGGGTTCGAGTCCCGCCCCCGGCACCACTCAAATGACAACTCAATGATGGTCTAGGGTCTTTCCCAAGAAGCATATGTCCAGCGACAAGATACGCATCCTCCACACATCTGACGTGCATATAGGCGCGTTCACGGAGCGATGGTCCCCGCAGCCGCGCAAGTGTCTGCACGCGTTCAAGATCGTGGTGGATCGCGCGCTTGAAGAAAAGGTGGACGCCGTCCTCATCGCGGGCGATTTCTTCGACCACAACCGCATCAGGGCGGACGTGGCCGACTATGTGATGGAACAGCTTGAACGCCTACCCATGCCGACGGTCATCCTGCCCGGAAATCACGATCCATTGGAGCAGAACTCCGTCTACTGGCGGATGGATCTGGAAGGCCGCACGCCCAACGTCTACCTGATCAAGGACCCGGAGGGCGAGACGGTGACATACCCGGAGCTCGGCCTAGCCGTATGGGGCAAGCCGCACGTCAGTTACGACGACGTGTCGCTATATCCGCTCAAAGAGCCGCCGCCGCGCGGGCCGGAGCCGTGGCAGATCGCCATTGGACACGGGCACTACGTGAGAGACCAGGCGGACGCGGGGCGATCGTACCCAATCTATCCGCAGGAGATTGCGGACTGCGGTCGCGACTACGTCGCGCTGGGCCATTGGGACGCCCACATGAACATCAGCGAGGGCGGCGTGGTGGCCTACTACCCCGGCTCTCCAACATGGGTGGGCCTCTCCTCCATCGTGGAGTTCTCAGACCCGGACGGAGAACGGTCCATCACCGTCACCTCCTTCCCCGTCTCGCCCTAAGCCCCTCGTCCATCCTTCGCCTCCGCTCAGGACGAACGGACAACATCTCCCGTTCACCCTGAGCTTGTCGAAGGGCGCCTCCCATGTGACACACCCGTTTGCCCACCGCGCCCCGAACGCGCTACAACCCCTTCGGACAAGCAATCACAAGACCGAATGGGGGAACCTGCCATGACGACGACCAGTGAGCATGAATCGAACGCTGGAGCAGAAGAGCACAAACCGGCTGACGAGATTGCAGACGCCAATCAAGGCGAGGTTGCGGAAGAAACCGCGCCCGACGGTGGTGAATCCTCCTCAACCGAGAAGCCGAGCATCGAGGCCATGCAGTCCGAACTCGCCGCGCGGGATGAACGAGTGTCAGCTCTGGAAGAGCAGGTGATCTCGCTTGAAAGGGAACTCTCGACGACGGTCTCACGCTACCGCCTCGCGCTGCTGGACACTGCACCGGAGGTACCGGGCGATCTGGTCAGCGGCGAAACAGCTGAAGATCTGGAGTCTTCGCTGGCCAAGGCAAAGGGCGTCGTTGAGCAAGTGCGAACCCGCCTCCTCGAAGGCATGGAATCCACGAGTCAGGACACGGAGCAGCCCCTCGTAGGCATCCCGGCAGGGGCCCCGCCGCGCACCCTCAACGACGGCTCAGCAGACCTCTCCGCCCGCGAAAAGATCACCCTCGGCCTGGAGCGGATGTAGGGAGAAGGGGCTAGGGTCCCACTAGCAGCGTGTTTACTCGTCCCTCTCAACGTCGCCGAAAGAGAATGTGAACGAGTATGCCCGCAGTGCAATGTTTGATACAGCCTTGGCGGCATGCCTAAGCCTTGGATGAAAGCCGTTCGCCACTAGGAATCCCCGCACAGGTCTATTCTCGGGATTATCAACTGTCCCCATATAGGCGAGTAATTGCGTCATGCTCTCAGGTTGGGCAGTTCCGGCTTTTAATTCGATGACAACGATGGAGCCTTCGCTGTCAATGGCGGCGATATCTAGTCTGCCGGCGGCTACACGTTGTTCAGTGCCTAACAACTTCAGTCCGAGCTCCAGTTGGTGGAGGTTGTTCTTCAACGCATCTTGGAGATCGCGTTCTAAGCCAAACCTCGATCCTGTATCTGCATCGCTATCAACATCCACTAGCATTGGGTCGTCATCATCAGCTTCTGTTGTTCCCGCCAGTAGTCTATTGATTTCATCGGCATACTGATCTGCATTCCAGACTGTCAACTGTCCCCAAGCAGGTTTCTTTCCGTTGTTTTCAAAGGCGTCATTGTAATCATCATAGGAAACGTCCGTACGGAGCCACTCGACCCTGTGGATATGCGGCGGAAGATGATGTTCTGGGTTGCTGCTAAACTCGTACTCGCCTGTGACTTGGCCAATGAGCACCAGTCGGTCGTGGGGTTTCGCTGTCAGCACAATATCGCCAATCTGAATTTTCTTGGCGAAGGCATGGAGCATACCGGTCACTCTAGGGTCAGAGTCCGGATAGAATTTGTGCACCTCAGCTCGAATATCCTTGAAATCCATCTTGCCGATGTCGCCAACACGCGGCCAGCCAATGCCGACAAGGGAACTCTCCTCAACGAGATCGAAAATATTGTCGCCGGTTGCCGAACCGGATCGCACCCACCAATAACCACTCATCCCCATCCTCTTTCTCTCTCGTTCGCCTCTTTCAGCATGTGACGCGGCGCACAATAGCTATTGTTGTTCCGATTAAGGCACTGCGCCGCTCAGCCGATGCTGAGCGGCGCAGTCACTCTTACTACAACTGCGACGGAACGAACTTACCGCAGGTTCCCCTGCAGCTGCTCTATTACCTCTTCGGCTTCGTTGACCATGTCCATGAGGATGTCACGGGCGGGCCGGCGCTCCTTGAGCATGCCGCCGATCTGACCGGACGGGTTGCCGATCAGGTCGAGCCTGCCGGCCTTGCGCGCCGCTCGCGTGAACGGCTCCTGGATCAGGCCCTGCAACGGCATCGGCAGCGCGTCCAAACCGGAGGCCGCCCACTTCAGCTTCACGGCGTTCTGGAACGCCCGCTGCTGCTTGCCGGACGAGAACTTGCTTGTGGTGAACTCATCGGATCGCGCGCCCAGAATCTGGTCCTTGTGAGCGTCGGGGATGTTGTTCTCCTCTGCGACCAGGAACGCCGTGCCGACCCAGCAGCCCTGCGCGCCGAGCGCCAACGCTGCCGCCACGTGCCGGCCGGTCCCGATGCCGCCCGCTGCAAGCACGGGCCTCGGCGAGACCTCGTCGACGACCTGTGGAACGAGCACGAACGTTGAGATGTTGCCTGTATGGCCTCCCGCCTCCGTACCCTGGGCGGTGATGATGTCCACGTCCGCGGCCACCTGCCGCTGTGCGTGGCGCACTGCGCCGGTCATGCCGATCAGCTTCATGCCCTGTGCATGGGCCTGCTGTGCGAACCACTCCGGCGGCTCCCCCGTCGCCGCGGCGAACAGGGGCACCTTGTTGTCCAGGACAATCTCGAACTTCTTGCGCAGCAGCTCCGTGGACATCGGCTCGGATTCGGAGACCTCCTCGGCCTCGAACCCGTACTCCTCGATCAACTCCTGCACCAGCGCGACGTGCTGCGGATACTGCGGCGCAACCTGCGCATACAGCTCGCGATTGCTTGAGGCCGTCACCTCGGCACGCGTTGCGGGCACGAGGAAGTCCATGCCGTACGGCTTGTCACCAACAAGCGACTTCAGGCGGCGAATGCCCTCGTCCATCTCATCAAGATTGCGGAAGTTGTCGCCAAGCACGCCAAGCGCGCCCGCGTTGCTGATAGCCGCTACCATCTCGACGGGTGTCGGCGCGAGATCCTGACTGCCCCCGACTGCCATTCCGGCCAGCAGTATCGGGTACTCCATGCCCAGCGTGTCGCAGAGCGGTGTGTGTAACCTGTTTGCCATTGTGTCCTCCCCTATCCCTTGTCCACAGTTTCCCTATTTGAATTTCCCTGTTCCGTCTCTAGAAAGCCATCAGGCTATCGCAGATTGTTCTGCATTCGCTCGATGGTTTCCTCCGCCTCATTCACCATATCAAGCAGGATGTCACGTGCCGGTCGGCGGGCCTTGAGCATTCCACCCACCTGCCCGGCGCTCGCAGCGTCGATGTCCAGTCGACCCGACTGGCGGGCGCCTGCATACAGCGGCTCCATCAGGATGCCCTGCAGCGGCATCGGCAGCGGCTCAAGGCCGGACTGCGCCCACGCCTCCTTGACCGGTGTCCTGTAGCTGCGGGATTGCTTGCCGGTGTTGAACTTGGTCAGCGTGAAGTCCTCAGATTTGCCATCGACAATCTGTTCCTGGTGCTCGACCGGAATCGCGTTCTCCTCCGCGACAAGGAACGCGGAACCGACCCACACGCCCTGCGCCCCAAGCGCCATCGCCGCGGCGATGTGTCGGCCTGAGCCAACACCGCCCGCAGCAAGGACGGGCGTGGGATTCATCGTGTCCGTAACTTGCGGGACAAGCGGGAACGTGGCGATATTGCCGGTGTGTCCCCCTGCCTCGGTTCCCTGCGCGATCACGAAGTCGACGCCCGCAGCCTTCTGCCGTTGGGCGTGGCGAACTGCGCCGACGACGCCGCCCACTTTCATACCGTGCGTTCGCGCCACATCCATGATCATCGCGGGGTCGCCAAGACCGGCGACGAAGATTGGCACGTTATGGTCGGCAACGACCTCAAACTGGCGGCGGAGCAGGTCAGGCGACATGGCCTCCGCGTCATCGTCCGCAAGAGCCACGTCTGGCAGGTTGTGCTCCTGCATCAACTCCTTGACGAAGCCGACGTGCTGCGGATAGTCGCGTTCCAGGCGGTCCCTCACCATCGCCTTGGTGTCCTGCGCGCCCATCTCCGCCATCGTGGCGGGCAGCAGGAGATCAATGCCCAATGGGCCACTGGAAAGTTGTTTGAATTCCTTGATGCAGCGGTCAATCGTGTCCGGCTTGCGGCTGCCGCATCCCATGACGCCAAGTCCGCCGGCCTCCGTGACCGCGGCGGCGAGCCGGGGCGGGCTGGGCATCCGGTCATCCATCCCAAGCGACATGCCGGCCAGAAGAACCGGGTACTTGATCCCAAGTAAATCTGTCAGCGGTGTCTTCAAACGATCCATGGTCTCATCCCCTCTCCCCAGATCATCACACCGTGCGCGGCCACATCTCAATGCGCCGCGTGTGTCACCAACCCACACGAAAGGTGACGGCTTATGTTAATCCCGCCACGCCCTCCCCGCAAGCTTTCTTGAAGTTCGCACAATTCCCTGACTAGTGAACCGGTTGAGTCGCTGCCTTTCCGCTTACGAACCTCAAAAAATTCTCGGGGGCGGCCCGCTGGGCCGCCCCCGAGATGCTCATCCTCCATCGAGGTAAGTGTTTTGCTTGCTAGGTGCCGCTGGGGCGCTGGTGGCGACCGATGTAGCCGACTACCACCATATTGCGCTCCTCGTCCCAGGCGAAGGCGACGCGAATCTGCCCCGGGGTGCGTCCCGTGCCCCGGCCGATATGCTCGTCCAGGATGAACTTCTTCTCGGCATCGGTCGTCTGATAATCAGAGCGGTACTTGCCGGGCGCGGCATCAGGCTGGAACGGGCGGTATCGCCACCCGCACGTCGTGAACAGCGAAACATCCAGGTTGCCTACGGGCTTCTCACCCGTCTTGGAATTGCGGTACGTCGTGGCCAGCCACTCCAGGGCGCTGTACACCTGGTTCGGCTGATCGAAATACAACTTGTGGTCTGAGTTGTTGTTGAGCGCGAGCCTCAGCTCGTTCGGCCAGCGGTCCTCGGCGAAATCCAGAACGGAAGCCACATCACCAAAGTCAGGCGGGGAGGCAAGCTCCTCCTGCGTCTCGCCGTATTTGCGAACGGCCTCTTCCGCCTCATCTTGAAGGTCGGTATGTTCCTGCTTAAGCGCCTGGTAACCCTTCTGCACCGCTTCGGCTGCTGTATTCAGTTCCGTGATTTGCCTGTGAGCGACATCCTGCGCGGCCTTAAGGTCGGCGTTTTCCCGCTGCAGCGCCTCCAGCATGTCACGCAGATACTGTCTCTCCATGTCATCCGTTACAGAAGCGATCCCGGCCGATTCGCCCGTCATGGACGTCTCTGCCTCAGAATCATCCTCCGCAAACGTGTCCTCCACCGGGACAACCTCTTCGATGATGGGTTCAGGCGTCGGCAATACCGCTACCTCTTCCAGCGCAGCGAGTGCCTTTACAATCTCCCCCTGGAATTCGGTGCGTTCCGCCGCACGGCGTGTTTCCTCGCCGTAGGTTGCGCCTGTCTCCCGCACCGTCTCGTATCGTTCCAGGATCTCGGCGAGATTCTCGATGGCCTTGCTGACGGACTCCGCATCGTCCCATGGGCCCGTCGCGTTTTGTAGCCGCTCGTCCACGGTCCATTCGAAGAACGAAAGGAGATCGGTGTGAGCGCCCACGACTTCAACAATGCGGCTGCCGGGGCCGCCCGCCTCTTCAATTTCCCTGGTCTTGTTGGCTTGGAGCTCAGCGATCTCTTCCATGAGCCGGCTTAGCGGCCCATCCCATTCCGGATAGCTCGCCGGCAGGGAGCGGAGCTCAGCAAAGAAGTCGTCGAAGATGCGCTGGGCATCTGTTGACGATTCCTCCTCAAGCGCTACCTCCTCGTACGGTTCCTCCTCGTGAGATTCTTCGTCATGCGGTTCCTCATCATGCGATTCCTCGTCCACGATGGAACGCTCACTCATCACCAGCGTGATCATCAGGGTCACGTCGTCAGATGAATACTGAGGATGCGCTGATGCGAGGGTTGCCGAAAGACTCTCACTGGGCGCACCATGCGTGGAACCATCGCTTTGGGCCGCATTCTCGACGGCTGCCTCCACGATTCCACGCAATTCTGCCCGTGACTCCCACCACACGGTCAGTACGGACTGAGCGATTACGTCAAGTACAAGTGCCGCGTTTCGCACGGGCTGAATCAGCATGATAGCCGGGGCATCCGGCACGTTGGATTCACGAAAACCGCGGACAGAGACATTCCCGATCAGAGCATTGTTGAGAGAGACACGCGCCTCTTCCGAAACACGCGCCCTGTTGGCAAGGGCCCAACGCACCACATTTTTCTGGTGTTCTTCGCTTAACGATTCAAAGAGCTCTGCATGCCCGGGAGCAGCCGTCTCATCCGTTTCCGGGCGCAACGCAACTACCATACTTATGGCCTCCTTCGTCCCACTTTCCCACGCGCTTTCCCGTCGCCACCCTGGCGACCATTTAATGATAAAACAGCGGCGCAACAGCTTGACACAGTCAGTCGGCGTTTTTTGCAACTGGGGCTAGGATGGAATCAAGGAATCCAACACACGGAAAGGAACGGATCCAATGCCCACCTTCGGCGACCTTGAACGCGCCCTTCCAAGCCTCTATGAATACAGGTTCTTCATAGCAGTTGGCGCCGTACTGATTGGCGCCGCTTTCGCCTGGCTCGTTGTGAAGAAAGAGTGGCATCGCTACGCCTGGGAGCATCGCGTGCCGTTCGCGATCGGAGGCGCGCCAATCGTCCTGATTGGGCTATTCCTCACGTGGTCTCTGGCGTCTCCCCTCTTCATCAACGTCACCGTTGAGGAGGAGTTTCCATTCGCCGCGCAAGCCGTCGTGCCTGAAGGTATGGAACGCGAGGAGATCGAGAGTGTCATGGCAGGCATGGCGATGGTGGACGGACCGGTCATGTCGGAGGAGATTCCGACCGGTTCGTCGATGACCGCGTCGTCCATGGTCATGGCGGGAAGCTCAGTCACCGCCGTCGAGAGCGAAATGATGTCAGACATGGTGCAGGGGCTGGCGATGGGAGCAGCCGCTACGGACGAGGCCAGCATGGCGGAGGCGGCGGACATGATGGCGCCTGCCATGGCCTCAGTCATGGAACAGCAGGGAGTACCTGTGGCGCTCAAGGCCGGAAGATTCCGTGACGCCGACAGCTTCCACAGGGGCAGCGGGGACGCGACGATCTATTCAGCGCCCGGGGGCGGTCTGCTGCTGAGGCTTGAAGACCTGAACGTGACGAATGGCCCGGCCCTACACGTCATCCTTTCTCCTCACCCTGATCCGATGCGCTCGCCGGACGTCAAGCAGCCCGGTTACGTGGATCTCGGTCCTCTCAAGGGAAATCGTGGCGACCAGAACTATACGATTCCCGCCGGCGTGGACGTCTCCGCGATGGGCAGCGTCGTCATCTACTGCAAGCCCTTCTCCGTCGTGTTCAGCGTGGCTTCATTGAATGACGCATAACCCCTGACGTAGTCAGGCATTTCGTTGTCACTCTTGCATCGCCGCTAGTCGGCGATGCACATTAAGGGCGTCTTGTCCTCCGCACCAAGGAACCCCTGGAAGGGACGCCCTCATGACAGAACGACTTGCCCGAATCAGCGCCGGAAGACCTCTGGTCACAATTGTTGTCTGGATACTTGTCGCGTTGATTGGTATTGGCCTCAGCGGGCAACTGCTGGCTGACGCATTGACCACGGAATTGAAGTTGGGCAGCGGATCTGAGTCCCAGAGGGCGGAGCAACTGCTTGAGGATCGGATGCGTGGGCCGAAGCCCATCACGGAGATGGTCATCGTCCAGTCCGAAAGTCTGACCGTTGATGATCCCGCATTCCAGGCCCGCGTCTCCTCGCTAACAGGACAGATTCAATCGTTGGGTGATGACGTCGTTGGGCAAGTAGTGAATTTCTACGAGCTCAGCCAGGTGAACCCGCTGCAGGCTGCCGTCCTCGTATCCCAGGATCGCCGCACGGCATTGGTTCCGGTCATCATGACGGGCGACCTGCAGGATGCCGAAGACAACGTTCATTATCTGCTTGACCTTGCGAAAGAGGAGAACGGCAAGGACGGATTCCGTGTCCTGACGGTCGGTGATGCCAGCATCTCTCTCGAGCGCAATGAGCTATCCGAGAGAGACCTGCAGCAAGGTGAACGGGTCGGCATTCCGGTCGCGATGATTATCCTCGTTCTGCTGTTCGGCGCTGTTGTCGCCGCGCTTGTGCCGATTGGCCTGTCACTCATCTGCGTGGTCGCTGCACTGGGACTTGCGGCAATTATCGGGCAGTTCTATGAGCTGGTCTTCTTTGTCCAGTTGATGATCATCATGATTGGTCTGGCGGTGGGTATCGACTACTCCCTCATCATCATCTCGCGATTCCGGGAGGAGTTGGAGAAAGGGCTGTCCGCCTTTGACGCGACAGTAAAGGCGGGCGAGACTGCCGGCCGAACCGTGTTGTTCAGCGGCGCCACGGTTGTTGTCGCCCTCTGCGGCATGCTCGTTGTGCCGTTCGGATTCTTCCAGTCGCTCGCCATCGGCGCGATCCTCGTCGTCATCATCGCGGTAACGGCCAGCTTGACCCTCCTCCCGGCGGTCATTGCCCTCATGGGGACGCGGATCAATATGCTGTCCATACCCAGATTCGGGAGGTCTGCGCCGAACGCGAGCCAGAGTCATGAGGGCGGCTTCTGGGATCGCATTACCCACATCGTCATGCGTAA
>JAPOOK010000053.1 GCA_026713485.1 Chloroflexota bacterium
CCGCTTCAACATCCGCAAGGGCCTCATGTCCACCATCCACTCCTACACGAACGACCAGAAGATCCTCGACCAGGTGCATGACGACCTGCGCCGCTCCCGAGCCGCCGCTGCCAACATCGTTCCTACATCCACCGGCGCGGCCCGCGCAGTAGGCCTTGCCCTGCCGGAGCTCAACGGAAGGATCCATGGACTCGCCTACCGTGTGCCCACCACAACCGTGTCCATCGTGGACTTCACCGCCGAGATTGACGGCGACGTGACTGCAGAAGAGATCAACGACGCCTATCGTGAGGCGGCGGCAACATCCATGCAGGGCATTCTCGATGTCTCTGACGAGCCCCTGGTAAGTTCAGATTTCCGCGGAGACCCTCATAGCGCCATACTGGATTCGCTCTCGACCATCGTCATCGGGGGCAATATGGTGAAGGTGCTCGCGTGGTACGACAATGAATGGGGATACAGTTGCCGGGTCTCTGACCTGGCGCAATTCATGGCGAGCAAGGGACTCTAAAGCCTCAGCCCGCAACGCAGACCGACGCGGGCCGGTGACTACAAGTCCCGCGTCGAACATTGCCTGATCTCCGTCTCCGTCAGCTATCTCCCTATGCGGGGCTGATTGCGCTCGCGCTCAGTCTGCGCTGGTACGGCCTCGATTGGGGCGGCTACCACCCGGATGAGTGGCCGATCCGGAGCTTCGCGTCCGGGCTGGGCATGCCCGGTTCCCTTAGCGAATTCTTTTCCACAGAAAGCCCCCTCAACCCCGGATGGTTCAATTACGGCACCCTGCCCCTCGTGCTTATTGCAAGCATCGGCTGGATCGGAGATCAGCTCCGTGAGATTGCCGGTTTCATCCCGTACCGTGAAGTCCTTTGGCGAGGCGCAACCGGCCTTGCCGACGCCGCAACCGTTGTTCTTATCGTCCACATCGGCCGGGAACTGTATGGCCGCACCGTTGGCTTTCTTGCCGCCGCCCTCTACGCGCTAGCCGTTCTCCCTATCCAACTCAGCCACTACTATGCCGTTGACCCGCTTATGACCGCCCTGCTCATGGGCAGCTTGTTGGCCTCCATCCGGTTCCTGCGCTCCCGCAATCACCGCACCGGCTACCTCGCCGCGGCGCTCCTCGGCCTCGCCATCTCAACCAAAGCGACTGCCATTGTTTTTTCGCTGCCCGTTGCCATTGCATGGCTGGCTTACCTGTGGGTCCCCATACGGAATAGGGGCAGCGCCGAAGAAGTCCGGACTGCGCTGCGGCGGACCATGATCGCAGCCCTGATCGCCTTAGCCGCATTTGCCATTGCCCAACCCTACGCGCTAATCGATTTCTCAACGTATCTGAACGATGTTGTGACCCAGGCCAACATGGCGCGCGGCCAACTCGAACTGCCATTCACGATCCAATACGAAGAAACGACGCCCTGGATCTATCACCTCCGCAACCTGGTCATATGGGGACTTGGCATCCCGCTCGGCGTAGCGGCGCTGGCTGGCACGGCGCTCGTTGCATGGCGCGCTGCCCGCAACCGAAACATCATCGAAATCCTGTTCGTAGCCGCCCTGCTCATCCCGTTCCTGTGGCTGGGAGGACAACAGGTCAAGTTCATGCGCTACTTGCTCCCTCTCTATCCCCTCCTCTGCATCGCCGCCGCCCTGGCCGTCCTCTATGGCATGACATGGCTTTCGCGATTCGGCCAAAAAGGAACGTGGGCTGGCGCGTCGCTCGCAGGCATCGTCATCCTCCCGACGGCCTTCTACGCCATCGCCTTTACAACCGTCTTCGGCGGTACACACACCGTCGACCGTATGAGCACGTGGATCACGGACAACGTTCCCCACGGCTCGGTTATCACGACCGAAACATGGGATCAACGATTCCACGGCGAGCATCGATACGATATCGAACCCATTGAGGTCTATTGGCCCGACAACACTTCCAAGGCCCAGATTATGGCTGCCCAGATCGGCCGCGCCGACTACATCTACATGTTCAGCAATCGCGGCTACGGCTCCGTCTCTCGGCTCCCTGAGCAGTTCCCCGTCATGCGCGATTACTACGATGCGCTCTTCGACGGTCGACTTGGCTTTGAGCTTGCCCATATTGAGGCCACGTACCCGTCCTTGCTCGGCATCACAATCGCCGAAGACACGATCCGCTACCTGGACTTTGAACCGGCCTCACCGGACGTCATTCACGGCGGTGCAAGCGGACTGATTCTCGATCTCGGCATGGCCGACGAGAGTTTCACCGTCTATGAACGCCCCAAGCCGATGCTTTTCCAGAAGACGACCGTTCTCTCTGAAGCCGAATATGCGCGGATTCTCTCCGCCGGTCTTACTCCGCTGGGAAGTCGCCTTGCCGCCTCTGAGGGTCCTACCCTCCTGATGTCACCCGAACTGGCAGAGGCGCAGGACGAGGGCGGCACGTGGACGGACATCATGCCCGTCGAAGGGCGTGGCACTGGCACGGAGCTCGTGCTGTGGCTGTTAGCCATTCAGGGCATTGCGCTGGCCGGACTCCCGCTCATGGCGCGCATATTCCGCCCGCTCCCTGACAGCGGCTACTTACTTGGCAAGGCGCTCTCCCTGCTCATAGTCGCCTACCTCGCGTGGCTCGGGGCGGCGCTCCAGATCATCCCGTTCTCGCGCATGAGCGTCACTGGCGCCATCCTCATCCTTGCCGCGGCGTCCGCATTCGTCGCCTACAAGTCACGGCGGGAACTGCTGACTCTTATCCGTCAACGATGGCGTTGGCTCCTCACGGCTGAGGCCCTCTTCCTCACAGTCTTCATCGTCCTTGTCGTTCTGAGAGCCGCCAATCCGGACCTCTGGCATCCGTTCCGTGGCGGTGAGAAACCCATGGACGTGTCCTATCTCACCGCTGTCACACGCTCGTCGTTCATGCCCCCTTACGACCCCTGGTTCGCGGGCGGCCATCTCAACTACTACTACTTCGGGCACTTCATCGTCGCCACGCTCATAAGACTCACGGGAACCGTGCCGGAATTTGCCGTCAACCTCGCCATTCCCACGTTCTGGACAATGACGTTCTGCGCCGCCTTCTCCATTGGCGTGAACCTCGTCGAAGCGACAATGAAACGACTCCGAACCTCCCATTTCCCCGCCATCGGCGCGATCATCACTGGCCTCGTCGCCGCTCTCATGGTGGCGATCGCTGGCAACCTCGATGGCCTTGTTCAGGTAGCGGAACGCATCGGCCCCGCGGCGTGGGACACGATAACGTTGTCGGACTCAGGCGGTGTCAGTAATCTCCTGACCGTCTCAGCCTCCGCCCTTAGCGGCGAGGGTTTTGATTTCTGGCGATCCAGCCGCATGGTCGCCGTACCCGGGACAATCAGCATCACGGAGTTCCCCTTCTTCTCCTACCTCTTCGCCGACCCCCACGCACACATCTTTGCCATGCCGTTCGCGTTGGTGGCCATCGGCCTGAGTCTTACCATCGCACTCGCTCTCTATGACCGGCGTAAGCTCATGTCCATCGTCCTGCCCTTTGGCGCTCTCGCACTTACGCTTGGCGCGCTGTTTGCCGCCCACTCGTGGGACTACCCCACTTTCCTGTTCGTCGCCGTTGCCGCTATCGCCATTGCCCTGGTGGCGAGAGGAACCGCTCCCAAGGCGACAGTCATCCGGACTCTCGTGGCTGCCGCGCTGCTTGTCGCTTTTAGCTTTGCCTTCTTTGCCCCCTACCACGCCGCCAACGCCACTTTCTATACCGAGATAGTTGGCAGCAACGAACAGACCCCCGTTCGCTCCCTCCTCGCCATTTTCGGCTTGCCCTTGCTGATAATCGTCATCTCTCTGCGCCCGGCTGTGTTCATCGCGCTCGGCATTTCCAGCGCGGGACTTCGCGACCTATTGAGAGAACTTCGAATACGCGCATGGCCGTCCGAAGACACGGGAAGCGCATTCCTATACCGGTTGGGCAGCGTGGTCGGCGGCGGCGTCCTCATCG
>JAPOOK010000054.1 GCA_026713485.1 Chloroflexota bacterium
CTGTTTGCCGTTGGGCGTATGCACGACTTCCGGGTGGAATTGGAGTCCGTAGTAGCCGGAATCGTTGAACATTGCCGCGATGGGGGAATTGTCCGTGAATGCCAGCGTCCGGAAACCCGCCGGAGGTGTGGTTACGTGGTCGCCGTGGCTCATCCAAACGGGCATCGTTGGGGGTAGATCCTCAAGGAGAGGGTCGGCAATCGTGGCGGCGCGGTGGAGCACGGAGTGGCCGTATTCACGGCGTGTGGTGTTCTCGACGTCTCCGCCAAGCTGGTGAGCAAGGAGCTGCATGCCGTAGCAGATGCCGAGGATCGGGACGCCCGCCTCATAGACCTCCGCGGGGGCCATGGGCGCGTCTTTCTCATAGACGCTTGCCGGGCCTCCAGAGAAAATGAATCCCTTTGGCCGCAGCCGTTGGATTTCCGGCCAGGGTGTTGTTGCAGGTAGAACCTCGCAATAGACTTTCAGCTCACGGATGCGACGGGCAATGAGACGGCTGTACTGGGAGCCAAAATCGATAACGACGATGAGATCGCGGGCAGGGGGCTCTTCCGTGTCTGCGTCAGGGTGGCGCGCCTCGGCGTGTTGGGCAATCTCAAGGTAAGTCGCGATTTCGCGATCATCGCCCGTGGCGATGCGGTGGCTAACCCCAGGATGCTCGTTAGTCACGTGCGCTGCCAGTCCCCCTGAAGGCGTTCGCGGAACGTGATTTTCCGCGTGCCGACGCTGCGATTGTCACAGCGGCCCCATTGATGCTCAGACTACTAACCGGTGCTATACTTGGTCAAGGAGTCACCACGTGACCGATCAAACCGTCGTAGACGAGGCAGCAGTTCAGGCAACGGACCCAGAGCTTCAGATTCGCGCAGCAGTCGTGATGCTTCGGGTTGGCGGAATAGTATGTTTCCCGACGGATACCCTGTTCGCACTTGGCGCTGACGCGTTTAACGCCGAGGCAGTCGAAAGGGTCTATCGCGCGAAGGGCCGCGACCATGGGCAGGGACTACCCGTGCTGCTCGCGGACGCCGAGCAACTCAACAAGGTGGCCATCGACCTGCCGAGCAGCGCATGGAAACTGGCGGATCTCTATTGGCCGGGCGCGCTGACGATGGTGGTCAAGCGCTCACCGGATCTACCGGATATCGTTAGCGGCGGCGCGACAACGGTCGCCGTTCGCGTTCCGAATCATCCCATCGCCCGCGACCTTATCCAGGAATTTGGGCGGCCTGTCATTGGCACGAGCGCCAATCGATCCGGTTCGTCCGACGCCCGCTCACTTGACGACGTGTTGGAGGAACTCGGCCCGTGGCTGGACTATGCGGTGGGGGAGGGAACTCTGCCCGCCGGTGAACCGTCCACCATCGTTGATCTGACAACAACGCGGCCGCAGGTGTTGCGCGAGGGCGCGATTCCATCCAGTGAAGTCATTGCCGCCATCGCGGACTCCGACCCCAATGAGGGGCAGAATCCGCGCGCCGGGCGCACGCGCGTCGGCTAGAGAGCGGCGGCGAGAAGGCCTCGTTCCGGACGTACTGACCGGTGGGGAGGGACGCTCCGATGCAAGCCCCGGCGTCTCTAGACAGGTTCCGTTCCGCAATCGATGAGGCCATTTTCCGCGTCCTAAATGACCGCCCCGGTCCGCTATTCGACATGATGCGTCACCACCTTGGGTGGGAGGACGGCACGCTGACGCAGGGCGGCAAATACCTTCGACCCACTCTTGCGCTTGTGACGGCGGAGGCGTGCGGCGGGAACTGGGAGGATGCTCTTCCCGCAGCGGTTGGTCTGGAACTGCTGCATAACTTCTCGCTGATTCACGACGACATCCAGGATGAGAGTTCATACCGCCGGAATCGCCCGACGGTGTGGAGCAGGTGGGGGGCGTCACAGGCGATCAACGCGGGGGACGCGATGCACGCGCTCTCGCAGCTTGTGGTGCTCCGGATGTTGGAGGACGGCGCGCCGCCGCACAGCGTTCTCCATGCGGTACGGATGTTGGATGAGACGTGCCTTGCGCTGTGTGAAGGGCAGACGGTGGACATCGAGTTTGAGAGCCGCATCGACGTGACCGCTGACGACTACAAGAGGATGATCGGCAACAAGACGGCGGAGGCGTTCCGGTGCGCGCTGGAGATTGGGTCGGCGTTTGCGGGCGGGTCTGTGGAGCAGGGTAGGCAGCTCGGCGAGGCCGCGTATGAGATGGGCATCGCGTTCCAGATTCATGACGACGTGCTTGATATCTGGGGCGGGGAGATCATCGGCAAGGAGACGGCGCTGGATATTCGGGACGGCAAGAAGAGCCTGCCGGTTGTGTTCGGCCTCATGCAGGCGGACTCACCTGGCGCCAAGCGGCTCCGTGATATGTACGAGAACGGCTTTGGCCCGGATGCGGTGGGGGACATCGTTGCCCTGTTGGAGTCTTTGGGCGCGCGGGAGTTCTGCGCGGCGGAGGCGGCCTCACACTGGGCAAAGGCGCGGGGAATGATTGAATCGGCGGGGCTGCCGGATGATGGCGCGGCGACGCTGATTGAGATTGGGGAGTATCTGATCGGGCGGCCGAACTAGCGGCTTAGCTGTCACCGCTTTTGCGTAAGGGAGAGGGTGGGGCGCACCCGCTTAATTCCTTCGACAGGCTCAGGATGAGCGGGGCGTGGAGGTCATCGAGCCTCGCGGATGCGGAGCATCAGGAGATCGCCGTTTTCCCAGGGGGCGCTGGTGAGGCTCCATGTCCATGTGGCGGCGGTTTGGTTGACGGTGGCGTCCGCGATATTCAGTGTCGTGTCGATAGAGCCGTCGAGCTCGATGAAGTCCAGCGAGTAGCCGGATAGTGAGACGTGGTCATCCAGCGTCAGGACGACCTCATCATCATCCTCATCCCAAACGAGGCTTTCGATCTCATACTCGTCGCTGTTGATGGTGAATTCGTCTGGGTGAATGACGCCGTTCGAAGCATCCGCGCCGATGGTTGTGCCGATGGCCACCGGATCAAAGAACGCCTCATGAAGGGCGCCGGTGGGAGCGGTGACGGTGACGAGGTATTCCAACCCGTCATAATCGGGCTGGAAGGCACAAGGTATTGCGTAAGGCAGTTGGAGATGGGCAACAATCATGTAGACCCCAATGGGTAGCGGCCGCGCAGTCGAGAGCTGTTCGACATACCCATTAGATGAGAGAGAGTCGTCATCGATATTCTGTACGCGGAATAATCCAGCATCTGGGCCGGTGAGATAGGGAATGTAGTAGTTCGTTTGTCCAGTTATTTCGTGGTCAAACACAACCGTGTTGCCACTCGCCCCTGAAGATATCTGGAGCGATTCCTGATATCGTACATAAGGACGTTTATGATACGCTTCCCAGTCCCGATAATACCGTCCGTAACCCACACTATTCCTGATACAGCTTTCGTATCCTTCAATGCCCTCTCCGCCTTCGATCCACGCTATCGTGGAGCGGAGATCCGCCAGGGAAATGACAGGTTGGGAGCCGCCTATAGGGGAGGTTGAGGCGGTGATGAATGCGGAGCCGCTGTCCGACGCGCCGCCCGCGCCTTCCGCCTCCGATTCTGCAGGAAGCCACACCGGATTCCGCGAATCCACGGTGTAACCTTGTGGAAGCTCCCCTGAATAACTTTGGGCGAAAAGCGGGTCTTGATAGTAGTTCCATGAAGTCGTGTCTGCAAACTGGAAGTCGGCTGAGGCGTCGGAACCCGATGAACCGGTTGCGCCTCCGCCGGGCTGCCGGCTCAAGAAGAGTACCGCTTCTCGCCCGTCCCAAGCAGTATTCCGGTTGGCGGTGGAAGCGCTCACCGTGAACTCAATGGGGCCGGAGCCTTTCAGATACTCGATGGCTCGAAAGCGCAGACTGTCTTCCGAAGTGGATAGCAACGAGGCTCTCACCACTATGTCTGACGCGAGTATCCGTTCGGGCACAGAAGCGATAGCAGCGCCATCCCAGGCTTGATGAATGCTTATAAGTGAAAGTGGTGTAGGGCTGGCGGTAGGCATTTCTCCAGACGATGTGGTGGGCGTCGCAGACGGGTCAGCGCTTTCGGGCTCTCCGCAGGCCGCGACAGCTATGAGGGGAATCGAGACCAGCGCCAGTAAGCAAAGGCGAATGGCTACGTGGCCTATGAAAAGATTGAGCTTTCGATATGACATTTTGCCGCCATGTGGTTGGCGCTGCGGGTTGCGGCGGCACGAGCCATTGGTTTCGTTTGGCTCTTCACCTGGGGGGCTGCCTGTTGCCAATCACCATATGCGGAAGTGGGCGGGTGTCAAGGTGAGGAATGTACGAGGAGGGATTCTTCGCTGCGCTCAGAATGACAGTCGGGCGCACATGACAGTTGGGCGCACGGAATGGTGGTGGGTTCGCCCTTCGACAGGCTCAGGGTGAGCGGGGATCCCGATGCGAGGGATGTAGGAGGAGAGATTCTTCGCTGCGCTCAGAATGACAAAAGGGCTCAGAATGACAGATGGCTGCGCTGGGCTAAGAGAGAAGGCGGGGGGGGGGCTTTGACCC
>JAPOOK010000055.1 GCA_026713485.1 Chloroflexota bacterium
AACCCCAAGCACATCATCACCGAACCCCGCGTCGGCTACCGGATGGCGATGGGGGAGGGGAAGGAACCGCCCTCAACTCCCTAGCAGCCGATGGGATGGTAAGCAGGCTCCGCCTACAGGGCCAACGTGAAGGAAATCGTGAAGGTTCTTGATTTTATCAAGTCTGGTGGAGCTGAGGGGAGTCGAACCCCTGACCTCCGCATTGCGAACGCGGCGCTCTCCCAACTGAGCTACAGCCCCATGAACAGTGATTCAATTGTAGCGCACACGAAGAGCGGCGAAACGGAGTCAGGTTCGGGAATGGGTTTCAGATTCCCGCCTTCGCGGGAATGACGAGGGAGGGCGGGAATGACGGGTGACAGACAAGAAAACGCCGCCCCAAAGGGCGGCGTCTTTTCTCTATGCTTGTGCGTGAGGGACTAGCCGCCGTAGCCTCCTGCGGGGCGTTGTCCGGCACCGTCACCGCCGTCACCTTCAGACTCCTCAGCGCCGGGCGGCTCATCTTCTGCAATAGGTTCCCATTTCACGAGGGTGACATCATCTGTCACGTCGTCAAAGACGGCCTGAACGCGCTGCCCGACGGCGAGCGAGCCCGGATCCTCCATCAACTGCTCCTTCGGCATGAGGACGTTGCCGGTCATGCGGGCGCCCTCATCAAGCTGGATGGTGGCATGGACGTAAGGAGCTTCCTCCGTGAACGAGGGAATAGACGACTGATAGACGGTCGTGTAGGAGTAGACGCGTCCCTTGCCGCTGACCTTTGTCCAGACCAGCTTGTCCAGGGGCGAAAGGTCGTATGGGCACACCTCCCGCGGGAAGAAGATGAACTTGTTGCAGACGGTGCAGTACTGCACCCACAACTCGTGCTTCTTCGTGCCCTCCCAGAACGGCCGTGACACATCCGGGTTGAGCGTCGCTCGCGGCAGCGGCTTGTTGTATTCGCTCGTCATGACTCTGCGTCCCCTTAGCGAATCTCGCCTTTGACGTTTCTCTTCTTGTCTCTACTAGAGTGTGTTCTCGGACCCGAGAACCAGCGTGCACATGCTGCTCGCTGTGCCGCCTCAACCATTCACCAGGCCGAGGTCATTGCGTTCTATCTGTCTCACACCCGCCTTGCCCATAATCTGGCGGGCTGCCTCAACAACATGACGGAATCCGCCTGCGAGGCCGGGCTGTCCGGCGGACAGCTGGCCGCCGTCCGTGTTGATTGGGAAGGTGCCGTTGTAGGTGGTGTCCGTCTCGGCAAAGAACGGTCCAATCTCACCCTTGGGTACGATTCCTGCGTCTTCCAGGCACACGGCATGGAGGATCGTGTATCAATCATAGAATTCGGCGAATTGGATATCCCGCGGCGTGTAGCCGGACATGGCGAACGCAGTTGGCGCGGAGCGGGCAACCGGCGTGACCGTGATGTCCGGTCGCTGCATTCCGCCGAAGTCATCCAGCGCCGTCGCCCCGCCGAGCACGTAGGCGGGCTTGTTCAGGCTAGCATTCGCTCTCTCGGCAGTTGTAACGATGACGGCCGCCGCGCCTGCGCACGGCATCACGCACTCAAGCAGTCGGAGCGGGTAATTCACATACCGCGAATTGATCACATCCTCATGTGTGATGGGTTGGCCGTTGAACACCGCGTTCTCGTTGCCCTGGGCGTTGGCGCGCTCGTTGGCGGCCACGTGTGCCAGTTGATCCTGGGTGGTGCCGTACTTGGCCATGTGCCGCCCATAGATCTGGGCATAGCCGGTGTTTGCGCCGGCGGCGGGGCCGTAGGGGAAATCGAACTCAGCTCCGGGCCCAGGGAAGCCCTCAATGCCACGCGGCAGGGCGGGATTCCGTTCTTGGGCGATGACGACGAGAACGTAGTCCGCGAGGCCGTTCATGACGGCCATGGATGCCAGCGTGACGCCCGTGGCTCCGCTCGCGCCCATCATGGATGAGCCGGTGCCAAAGCGGGGACGGATGCCGAGGTATTCCGCGGCAAACCCGGGGAAGGTGTCGCCACCTTCTGTGATCAAGCCATCGATCTGGTCCCTTGTGATGTGGGCGTCTTCCATGGCAAGGCGAGCAGCCTGCGCCATGAGGCCGCCAACGCTCATGCCGGGAATTGTCCGGCGCGTCGGGAGTTCACCGATACCGATAATTGCGGCTTCGCCTCGGAAACTCACGTACTTATCCTCCTGCTGGTGTCATCCCGCTTTGGCTATCAGTTAAACCTGGGATCTTTCATCCATTCGTTGTCGGCCGGTGATTCGGACCCCGGGACGGGCTCTTCGTCGACCCGGCGCCACTTGATAATTGTCCACTCCGGCGTTACGTCTTCGAACACGGCCTCAACACGTTGACTGATCTGGAGGAGCGCCGGGTTTTCGCGGTACTCCTCAGGTGAGACATCGGCCATGTTTCCGACCATTCGCACGCCCTCGTCCAATTCGATGAGAACCTGCGCCATGGGCATATCCTCGCCGAATGAGGGGACGGCGGGCTGGAAGACGGTTGTGTAGGAGTGGATCCGACCCATGCCACTGGCACGCGTCCAGATCAGGTCATCCCCATGACCCCAGCATGTTGGGCATGCTTCACGTGGGTAGAAGATGAAATTGCTGCATCGCTTGCAGTGCTGAAGCCACAACTCATGGCGCTTCGTTCCGGCCCAGAAGGGTGCACTCACCTCCGGATTCAAATGAGGCCGTGGAACGGGCTTCGTGTATTCGCTTGTCATGGCTTCTTCATCTCCCAGCACATTTATGGTTGCGCTCGGTAGGTCTTCTAGAGTGCGTTCTCGGAACCGAGAACCAGCGTGCACATCGTGCTCGCGGTACCGCCTCAACCATTCACCAGGCCGAGGTCATTGCGGGCGATCTGTCTCACGCCCGCCTTCCCCATTATCTGGCGCGCGCCTTCCACCACATGGCGGAATCCGCCGGCGAGACCCGGCTGGCCGCTTGAGAGCTGACCGCCATCTGTATTGATGGGATAGTCGCCGTTGTAGCGCGTATCTGTCGATTCAAAGAAGGGCCCGACTTCACCCTTGGGCATCAGTCCCGCATCTTCCAGGCACACGGCATGGAGGATGGTGTATCAATCATAGAATTGGGCGAACTGCATGTCGCGCGGCGTGTAGCCGGACATGGTGAACGCCGTAGGCGCGGATCGCGCGACGGGTGTCTCGGTCAGCTTGTCACGCTGCCACCCCATGAGAGGGTCGGTTGCGACGCCTGCGCCGAGGACGTAGACAGGACGATTCAGGCTATGCTTCGCGCGCTCGGCGCTCGTCACGACGACGGCCGCCGCGCCGGCACACGGCATCACGGTTTCAAGCAGCTTGATGGGATAGTTGACGTAGCGGGAGTTCATCACGTCTTCATGGGTAACGGGCTGCCCCTGGAAGACGGAGTTGGGATTCTCGAGCGTATTGAACCGCTCATTGACGGCCATGTGGGCCATCTGCTCTTCCGTGGTGCCGTACTCTTCCATATGGCGGACGTACATCATGCCGTAGCCGGTGTTGGCGCCGGCGGACATGCCGTACGGCTCTTCAACCTCCGACCTCACGCTTGGAGGCCCGCCGCCACCTGCCGGGATGACAGGGTTACGGGCAGTGGCGATGACAACAAGGACGTAGTTGGCAAGACCGTTCTGAACGGCCATGGATGCGAGCGTGACGCCCGTAGCGCCACTCGCGCCCATCATGCTGGAGCCGGAAGCAAATCGCGGGCGGATGCCGAGGTATTCGGAAGCGAAACCGGGGTAAACCAGACCGCCCTCTGTGACGAGTCCGTCTATGTCTGAATAGCGGAGGTGGGCATCGTGAATCGCAATGCGGCCCACATCTCCCATGAGACCAATCATTGACCGGCCGGGCGTCGCACGTGTTGTAGGCAACTCGCCGATCCCAATGATCGCTGCTTCACCACGAAGACTCATACGTTCACCTCACGAGGGCAACGCCCTCTGCCCCATCGTTATGCGGATACGTTACCACCGCGCTCTACGGCTTGGCAAGCATGTATACGGATTTGTTAGCGTGTTTTTTGCCCTTGTTTACCCTGCATTGGAGGGAGTGTGAAGCCTAGTGCCCACGGGCAGTCATTGTGATCAATTCAAGCACTTCACTGCTGGAAATCGAGCCGATGAATTCGTCCGAGGATTCATCTTTGACGGGCAGCACCGTCAGGGAATTATCGATCATCTGCTGCAGGGCGTCCTCAATCAGTTCTTCCTCGCCCACAGATGGGGTGTTCTCACGCAACACCCGGCTCAACGGCGTGTTATCCCAGTCGGCGCGGGGAAGATAACGCAGCATACTCAGCGACACGATTCCGGCCAGTTTCCCATCATCGACAATCACGTAGTCGTGTTGTTCCGGCAGCAACCAGAATTCGGTGAACGCTTTAACGGTAGTCGATTGTTCCGCATAGCTTCGGGAACGATCCAGGATGTCCCCTACCGTTATCCCGTCCAGCGCGAGGGAACCAGCGAACGGAGGTACTTTGCCTGTGCTCGTCACTTCATCAGTACGCTCAAGTCGGTTCAGAGCAAAGCTGATGCCGAATGGCGAGAGGAGCATGTATCCAAACATGACAACCACAAGCAGGGAGAAGACTGCTTCGTCGATGCCGCCCGTCTGGAACAGCAGGAGCAGCAGCGCAATCTCCGCCACACCCTTGGCCATGAGGCCGGCTGAAATGGCGAACGGCGCTTGAAGCCGCACGATGTAGGTGCTCAGGAATGCTCCTGCGAATTTTCCGGCCAGCGGGATCAGGACCAGCGCCGCGATGGTCGCGATTGGCAAGTTGAGGAAATCCATGCTCAGGTGCAGTCCTGCAGAGGCAAAGAAGAGCGGCACAAAGAAACCCTCCGCAGCGCTGTGAATGCCGGGCATGATGTCTCGTCGAACCTGGTACGGCAGCACGGAGAGTGCCGCGCCAAAGAGCAGCGCTCCGAGCGAGCCATGCAGCCCGACTTCCTCCGCGCCCACAACCACCAGGAAGAGCCCGCCAAGGAGCACGCCGAAGGACAGCTGCGGCACACGCAGGAAACGATGCAGGCCGACGATCACCCATGGAAGAACCTTGGTGGAGAACAGCCACGTCAGGGCAGCGAATCCCAGGATCTGCCCGATGATGACAAGGGCGCTGACGGCGTTTATCGATTCATCGGATTCGCCTGCGAGGAATTGTTCACTGATCGCGAATCCAACAACAAACAGCGCAATCAACTCGGCGATGACCACCGCAGTGAATATCTGAACGCCCACCGGCTCCTTTAAACGCCCCTCGTCCACAAGCACTTTCGCGACCAATCCCAGGCTGGACAATGAGAGTATCCCGGCGAGCCCCAGCGCGTGTTTAAATTCCAGGTCCAAGCCCAAATCAAACAGGAAATCGGACGTGACCCCCAGGGAAATCAGCAACGAGATGGCCACCGACAATGAGGCGGCGAGAAAGAGGCGTCCGCGGACGGCGGCGAGGAAGCCCCGGATGTCCAACTCCTCAATACCGATAAGGAAGAAGAAGATGAAGATCCCGATGCCGAGAATGATCTCTATTTCAGCGCCCGGCTCCACCAAACCCAGAACAGGGCCAAGGATGACCCCGGTTACGGCATAGGCAATGATGGAATTCAGGCCAAAGCGCTTGAAGATACCTTCGAGGAGTTTGGCGCCTACGATTAGTAGGCCAAGCGCTAAGAGGGCTTCGTGCAGTTCCATGTCAACTCGCCCTCCGGATGCGGCACGTTTCTCTTAGTCCGTGGTCACGTATCGCCAACTCGCGCTCATTTTATCGCAGATGGAGCGAGGATTCCGCCACCACAAGAATCACCTTCACCTTGGTAGAGGGGCAATCTCTGTTCACCCTGAGCCCAGTCGAAGGGTCTCCCCTCCACCCGTCATTCCGAGCGCAGTCGAGGAATCTATCCTCCCTCCGCGCCCTCGGCTGCGTAGTGGACCTGCCAGTTGATGCCGAAGCGATCCGTGCAGGAGCCGAAGTAGTCGCCCCAGAACATGTCCTGGAGTTCCATCGTGACCTCTCCGCCCTCCGAGAGCGCGGCAAAGACGCGGTCAACCTCCTCGCGCGTGGGGGCGGAATAGCTGACGGAGTAGTTGGAGCCGACAACGAGGGGCGGGCCGAAGCCGGGCGGCGTATCGCTTCCCATAAGGATGCTGTCGCCGATGGGCAGGCCGACGTGCATTATCTTGTTGTCCCACCCGTCCGGCATGGGCGGCATATCGTCCGATGGCGGCATGTCCGCAAACGTCATCATGTTCAAGAACTCGCCCCCAAAGATGGCTCGATACGCCTCAAACGCCTCCATGCAGTTCTCCTCAAAGTTCAGATAGATGGAGAGGCTGGGGAAGGGCTGCTGGTCGTTAGTCATACCAACTATCCTTTTCTCTTCTCTATATAGAAGTGGTTTGGAGTCTCTAGATATAGAAACTACTTACAATTCAGATGTCACTGTCGTTATTTCCCGCGTCCTCTATCAGTGGATCAGCTCCCCCCCTACACCGCTGCTGCTCCTGCTACTGCGCAGTCTTCGTCTTGTTGGCCGGTGCCGCCGCCGACGCCGACTGCGCCGATGACCTCGCCGTCCTTCTCGATCGGCACTGCGCCCTGGCTCAGGATCATGTGGTCGCCCTCGCCGGCCTTGATGCCCTGGAAGATCGGCCTGTCCGCCATGTCCTGGAAGAATGCGCTGGGTCGCTTGAACGCGGCCGACGCAATCGCCTTGCCGTGTGAGCCGTAGACGCCCGCCCAGATCGCATCGTCCATCCTTGCGAATGAGACGAGCCTGCCGCCCGCGTCAACGACGGCGATGCTCATCTTGGTGCCCTGCTCATTTGCCGTTGCTATCGCGGCCTCGATAACTTTGTTCGCCTCGTCCAGTGTGATTGAGCGTGCCATTACCTTCTCCCCTCTCTGATGGTTCTCTTGTCGCTGCGCGCCGTCGCCTCGCGGCAGATGACGTACATGGGTTCATGGTAGCGCAGAACTCCCTTGTCATTCTGAACGGAGTGCAGCGGAGTGAAGAATCCAGGAACTCGTCCGGTGAGCAAATGGAGGCTTTGGATTCCTCGGCTGGGCTCGGAATGACAGAGCGGACGCCTTCGACAGGCTCAGGCTGAGCAGGGCGTGCTATGCGGCCTTTGGGGCAAGCAGCCTGGCCGCCATGTCCCTCGCCTCGTCACGCGTGGCCACTATTTGGTTAGAGGGAACTTGCCTGAGAACCTCAAGGGCATTGAGATTGCGTTCCGGCATACCGGACAGCCCCATCACGATGCAGTGCGTGTCCTGAATGATGGCGGTCTCCACCAGTTGTTCGACCACCAAGGCTGCGCTTTCGTCAATGTAGACCGTTTCGGAAAAGTCCAGGATAACGACCTCATGCTCCCGAATGTCTTCGCCGATGGTGTCAATGAGTTTGCCGGAGGATGCAATCGTAAAGGTTCCTCGTAGGGCCACAAGTCCGACCCTGGCCGAAAAGTCATCGAACTGATCTTGATTGGGGTGCCCCGCGAAGAAAACCTGGTCCAGAATGGGGACGGAGATGACACTGTCAAGCTCGAGACGCTCAAATTGGCGCGCGTTGGTGACAGCTGCGGCAATCATTCCCACGGCAACAGCAGCAACCAGGTCAACGAACACCGTCAGTCCGAACGTGAGCAGCATGACCACCAGGTGCTCTCTTTGAACGCGGAACATGCGGGTGACGAATCGCCAATCAATAGTGTCGAGTGCGACCTTTACCAGGATTCCGGAGAGGACGGCGCTTGGAATTAACTCAACGTAGTTGCCGAATCGCATCACGATAATCACAAGGATCGCGACGGCCAGCACGCCGGAAATGAGTGTCGACCCGCCTGCGCGAATATTGGCGACTGTGTTTGGTGTGGCGCCGGCGCCGGGCAGGCCTCTGATGAACCCGGTGATAACGTTGCCGATGCCTTGTGCCAGGAGCTCCTTACTCGCATCGTTTCGCGAACGAGTCATTGAATCTGCAGCAAGCGCCGTTAGCAAGGTGTCAACAGATCCAACGAGCGCGATGACCAACGCGGGCTCAATGGCCCGCACGATGAATCCGGGGTCAAGGTGCGGCAACTGGAGTAGCGGGATGTCGGTGGGAACGGCCCCAACGGATGGGGCGTCTTTCAGCCATATGAGGCTGATGGCCGTTCCCACTGCCAACGCGACCAGGGTCGGCGGCAAGTACCTTTGGAATTTCCTGGGCCAAAGCATGGCCACTGCAAGCGTCATGATCGCTATCAGCAGGGCGCTGCCTCGAAATTCATTCATCAATTCGGGAATGTCTGCAATCGTGGAAAACAGCCCACCAACGCCCACATGCCCGCCCATGAAGGGCTCCAACTGCCCCACGATGATGATCACGCCGACGCCGCTCATGAACCCTGAAATGACGGAATACGGGGTGTACGTGACGAAACGTCCGATTCGCAGCAGGCCGAACATGACCTGAATCAGTCCGGCCATGATGACGATGGTGAACGCCTCTGAGATGTTGTCGGCGTGCGCGGCGACGATGACAGCCATGGCTACCGTCATCGAGCCCGTGGGGCCGGATATCAGGGACCTAGTGCCGCCGAACACTGCGGTAAAGAAGCCGACGGAAATTGCGCCGTAAATGCCGGCGGCCGGACCCAGACCGGCCGCAATACCAAACGCCAGTGCAACCGGCAGACCAACGACAGCTGCCGTTACGCCCCCGACAACGTCGCCTCGGAGAGTTTGCAGGCTATAGCGCCGATCTGACCCTGGAAGAAGTTGAAGCACAGGCGAGTCCGCGGCCTTTATCCAGCAAGACACAGGCACGAATGCCCGGTGTTCGGTTCCCCTTTACACCTCGCAATGTTATACCTTTTCGCGCAGAGGCGGCGACGCCCGGCGTAGGCGGAAGCACTGGGCGGCATGCTAGACTCGCGGCGTGCGACTACTCCTGACAAACGACGATGGCATCCATGCTCCCGGAGTCCGGGCGCTCGTTAAGGCACTGCGCGGGTTGGGCGAGATCACCGTCGTTGCGCCGGATCGAGAGCAGAGCGGGATGGGCGCGAGCTTCACCCTGCATCGACCCGTGCGGGTGAGGCGTTTACAGACACGGGGTGTTCGCCATTATGCCGTGGACGGAACGCCGGGCGACGCAGTGATTGTCGCGCTCGGCCACATCATGGCGGAGGAGAAGCCGGACCTTGTCATCTCCGGTATCAACCACGGGACAAACCTGGGTGCAGACGTGTTTCTCTCCGGCACGGTGGGTGCGGCGCTGCACGCGCATTTCCGCGGCATTCCTTCCATCGCTATCTCCATGCCCCTGCGCAAGCGGCTGCGGTACCGCACGGCGGCCACGGTGGCGCACGCGCTGGCAAAGCAGATTCTGGCCGATACCGAAAGCTACTCCGGGCTCCTCTTTAACGTGACGGTGCCCAACCTGGGGCTGGAAAAGCTGCGGGGCGTCGAAATCACGAACCTCATCCCGCGCGCTGTCAATTTCGATGTCACGCATGGCAACGATGGGCGGCGCGATTACTACTGGATCAGCGTCGAGCGGCAGACGCGATCTCGTCGAAAGGTCGATATACAAGAGGGTACTGACGTGTGGGCGCTGCGCGAGAAGAAGGTGTCCATCACGCCGGTTCAGATGGACGCGACCGCATACGGTGCAATTGAGAAGCTGGACGGGCTTCAGGAGGCAGTTAAAGGGCTAACGGGAGAGGGCGTTTCAAATTGACGAAATAGCGGCGCAAATGCTACTTTCCTATCTAAGACGGGACTCGTCCCGTCATTTTTTGCGAAACGGGTAGGAGGGCTAACCAGGAATCATGGATGTTGCTGTTGCCGCGTCCCTAGGCGCCGGGGTTTTGGCGCTGATCTTTGCAGCAATTCTGATCTATCGCGTGATGCAGGTGGATCAAGGGAACGAGACGATGCAGCGCATCGCCGTCGCGATTCAAGAGGGCGCAATGGCCTTCCTGCGCCGCGAATATACCTACCTCGCCGTGTTCGTCGTTGTCGTTGCGATTATCGTCGCCCTCCTTGTTGAACCGCGCACCGCAGTCGCCTACATTCTCGGCGCGCTCGTCTCTGCCGCGACCGGCGCGCTCGGCATGTTGGTCGCCACACGAGCCAACGTTCGGACGGCCGCGGCGGCCATGACAGGACTCAATCCGGCGCTTCGCGTCGCGTTCTCAAGTGGCGCGGTGATGGGCATGTCGGTTGTGGGACTTGGACTGCTCGGCGTCGGCCTCATGTATGTCGTCTATTCCAATATCTATCCGGACATCGATGCTGCAGAAATCATGAAGTGGGTGGCCGGATTCAGCTTCGGCGCGTCCTCCATCGCACTGTTCGCCCGCGTGGGCGGCGGCATCTACACGAAGGCCGCTGACGTCGGCGCAGACCTCGTCGGCAAGGTTGAACAGGGAATCCCGGAGGATGATCCACGCAACCCCGCAACCATCGCAGATAACGTTGGTGACAACGTGGGCGACGTGGCCGGCATGGGCGCGGACCTCTTCGAGTCGTATGTTGGCTCGATCATTGCCGCCATGGCCATTGCTGCGACGGCGTACGCCATCGCTGACTACGACGCATCTTTCATGATCCTGCCAATGGCGATTGCAGGCGCAGGCATCGTGAGCTCCATCATTGGCACGTTCCTCGTTCGCTCCGGTGAGCAGGCCTCATTCGGCAGCCTCTTGTGGTCGATACGACGTGGCATCTTTGCCTCCGCAATCATCGTCGCTATCGCCACATTCGCCGTCGTCAACTACCTTGAGTTCTCGCACGTTGAGGTTGGCGGCCAGACGATCGCGGCCTCTGACGTGGGGTTGCGTCTATTTGGCGCGGTGCTTGTCGGCCTTATTGGCGGCGTGATTATTGGCCTCATCACCGAGTACTACACGTCCTACGACTACAGCCCCACGAAGAAGATCTCCCAGTCCGGCGAAACGGGCCCCGCCACGGTAATCATCAGCGGCTTTGCGACGGCCATGCAGAGCACGGTAGTCCCGGTTCTCGTGGTCGGCGGCGCAATCTGGATCGCATTTGAACTCTTCGGGTTCTACGGTGTGGCCATCGCTGCCGTCGGTATGCTGTCAACGCTGGGCATCACGCTCGCGACGGACGCCTACGGCCCCGTTGCGGACAACGCGGGAGGCATTGCCGAGCAGTCTCACCTCGATCCTGAGGTGCGGGAGCGCACGGACGCGCTCGACTCGTTGGGCAACACGACGGCCGCGACGGGCAAGGGTTTCGCCATCGGCTCGGCCGCGCTGACGGCCCTGGCGCTCATGGCGGCCTATGCGCAAGCCGTTGATCTAACTGTCATCAGCCTGCTTGACTCCAAGACCCTTGTGGGTCTGTTCATCGGCGCGATGCTGCCGTTCCTGTTCTCCGCGTTCACGATGGCCGCCGTTGGCCGTGCCGCGAACGCGATGGTCAATGAGGTGCGGCGCCAGTTCCGGGAGATTCCCGGGATTATGGAAGGCACGGCTGAGCCGGAGTACGCCAAGTGCGTGGACATCAGTACCCGCGGCGCGCTGCGAGAGATGGTAGTGCCGGGCGTGTTGGCAGTTGTGGCCCCGGTTCTTATTGGCGTATTCCTGGGCAAGGAGGCGCTTGGCGGACTGCTTATCGGCTCCATCGCAGCCGGATTCATGCTCGCCGTCACGATGGCGAATGCGGGCGGCGCGTGGGACAACGCCAAGAAGTTTGTCGAAACGGGCAACTTCGGCGGTAAGGGCACCCCGCATCATGAGGCGACCGTGGTGGGCGACACCGTAGGAGATCCTTTCAAGGACACCAGCGGACCGTCCCTCAACATCCTGCTCAAGCTGATGTCCATTGTCGCTCTCGTCTTCGCTCCGTTGTTCCTAGACTTCGGCCCGATCCTGTAGATCACACAAGCAACATTTTGTGGGGCGGCGCTGCCTTGTGCAGTTCCGCCCCGTATACTTGTCTCTGTTGAAATGATGGACCCCGAAGTCCGCTGGAGGATTGTGGTGAGTGACGGAGAATACGGAGGGCGGACTCCTGAAGAGATTGCACGGCGACTGCCGCAGCGACCACTTAGGGAGATTGGGCAGCTCGGCAGAGAAATTTATCAGCGAGACATTCGTGATCGGGTACTCAGTGCCCACGAGGGGGAATACGTCTCCATAGATGTAGATAGTGGTATGTGGGCTCTGCACAAAGATCGTGGCACAGCAGTTGAGGGGCTCCGTAAACAGTGTCCCGAGGCCACTGATATCTATTCGCTTCGGGTTGGCTACCGCGCCGTAGCAACCATTGGGGCTGGAGCACCCCAAAGAGAACAATGATCTTCGGCTACGTTAACGACTCACTTGAAGCCACAACTAACATCGAGATTCTGAGTCCGACTGGAGATAGCAGAACCATTGAAGTGGTCATCGATACAGGTTTTTCAGATTATTTGACCCTTCCTCCTTCACTAATCGCTGAATTTGATCTTCGCTTTCAAGACACCGTTCTAGTTACCCTGGCAGATGGAAGCGACGTGGAATTGGGAACCTTCGACGTAACGATTGCATGGGACGGTGAGTCGAGGCAGGTTGGCGCCCTTCAGGCTGACACCACCCCACTCATTGGCATGCGTCTGTTGGAGAACCACCGTCTGCGAATGGACATTGTTGAGGACGGCAGTGTAACGATTGAGGCGATTACCTAATCTCGCGGCCATTTCCACCCAGCACATCATTTGTCTCGTCTACAATGAATAAATCATGATTGCCACTGTCCAAACTGAGGTATCCCTTGAGCCCGTCATTGGGCTTGAGGTACACGCGCAGTTGCTGACACAGAGCAAGATGTTCTGCGCCTGCTCCACCGACTACACAGGCGCGGAGCCGAACACGCGCGTCTGCCCGGTGTGCATGGGCCTGCCGGGAACGCTGCCAGTGATCAATCGGCAGGCCGTCGCGGCGACGATCATGACCGCGCTCGCGCTGAACTGCGAGATCGCCGAGGATACCAAGTTCGATCGCAAGAACTATCCATACCCGGACCTGATGAAGGGCTATCAGATCTCTCAGTTCGATCTGCCGCTCACACGCGATGGGTGGTTGGAAATCGAGCCGGAGGGCGACGAAACGCGCAAGATCGGCATCACGCGCGTCCATCTTGAGGAGGACACCGCCCGCCTGACGCACCGAGTCGATGTCACCGGTGAGACGTATTCGCTCGTAGACATCAACCGCTCCGGCGTGCCCCTCATGGAGGTCGTCGGCGAACCTGACCTGCGCTCCCCGGAGGAAGCGCGCCTCTATCTCACAAAGCTGCGATCCATCCTGCAATACCTCGGCGTTTCAAACGGCAACATGGAGGAAGGCAGTTTCCGCTGCGACGCCAACATCTCCATGCGCAAGCCCGGCGATCCCCTGCCCAACTGGAAAGTCGAAGTCAAAAACATGAACTCCTTCCGCGCCGTCTTTCGCGCGTTGGAGTTTGAAGTTGAGCGACAGACAGACCTGATTGAACGTGGGGAACGCATCCCGCAGGAAACTCGCGGCTGGTCCGAGGAGGCGGGGGGGACGCTCTCCCAGCGTTCCAAGGAATACGCGCAGGACTACCGGTATTTCCCCGAGCCGGACCTGCCTCCGCTGGTCGTCAGCAGGGGATGGGTCGACGAGCTACGTCAGTCGCTCCCTGAGCTCCCGGATGCACGGCGCGTCCGGCTTATAAGTGATTTTGCCCTGTCCGCGTATGACGCCGGTCTGCTCACGGCTAGCCGAGCCACTGCCGACTACTTCGAGCAGGCGTTGGCGGCATCCACGCAGACGCAGGGAGCTGCGCGGCAGGCGCGAGCAAAGGCTGTAGCGAACTGGATCGCCGGTGATCTGACCCACCTGCTCAGCGAGGCCAACTCGGATATTGCGGACTCTCCTATTTCCGCCCCTGCCCTTGCGGCGATGCTCGATCTGATGGACGACGGCACCATAAGCGTCCGTATGGCCAAGGAAGTCTTCCCGGAGATGTTCAGCACGGGCAGAACCCCGCAGGATATCGTCTCCGAAAAGGGGCTAACCCAGATCAACGACCAGGACGCGCTGGCTGTCGCAGTACAAGAGGCCATCGAAGCGAACCCGAAGGCCGTCGCAGATTTTCAGAAGGGCAAGCAGAACGCCGTCGGCTTTCTCGTGGGCCAGGTGATGCGGGCGACGCGGGGACAGGCCAACCCGCAGGTTGCCAATCAGCTGGTGGCCGAGCAGCTGGCTGCGGTCACCTCGGGCGCAGATGAGGCAGAATAGATGCGGGTCATGCAGCCCAAATAGGAAAGTGAAACTGAATTAATGTTTACAGTCATCATTCACGTGCTGCAGCTTTTTGTGGCTGTGCTGCTCATCGGCGCCATCCTGCTGCAAGCAAGAACGCAGGACCTGGGCGGCGTGTTCGGCGCAGGCGCATCAGTCTTTCGGGCGCGCCGGGGATTTGAAAAGACACTCTTTCAGGCCACCATCGGCCTTGCCGTCATCTTTGTCGTGCTGGCCATCGCCAGCTCCCGCTTTACGGGCTAGGTGAGCGCGGGGCGGGCCTTTAGCAGCAGCTCATCCCGCCGACGTTCTTGAGGTCAATGGCGCGGGCATTGGGTGAGGCGGCGGAGGGCAAGTCGGTCGTCACGGCGACAAATTCAATGGGCTGCTCGGCGCAAGCGCAGGCCCCTTCGCAATCACACGCATCGGCGAGAATCCTGCCATTTGTGCCGAGTCGGATGAGTCCCTCAAACTGCGTCGAACTTGCCATCGCTGCGCTCCAATTAACCGTTAATCAACCAGTATTGGAAATCAGTATGCCACGAGATAGTGCGGCTGACTGTACGTGAACCTATTGATGACCAGGCAAGTGGCCCACGCCGGGGGGGTTGGAATGGCCGTCAGCACCGTTGGTGATTTCAAGAGCATGCGCAGCCAGCCGTAACGCCGCCTCCCCTGCCGTGAGTGAACCACCCTCCTCCGGCGGCTTGACGTGGATGAAGAAGTCGTCCGCCATCTCGGGCGAGGGAAACTGGTCCGGCCAGAAGAACGTGAAGCCCGCCTGGCGCGCCGTCTGTTGATCGAGCGGCCTGTCCCCGACGTGCCAATACGTGCTGAGATCCGGATACCTGTCCTTTAATGTAGGCATGTGATGCTTGAGGATCACAAAGTCAGGCTCAAGGCCGTAACCGTTCCACATTAGCGTCTGCGAACTCTCCGGTCGGTCCGATGCGCTGCCGACAACGGCTCCTTTCGACCGAAAGTACTCGACGTGCTCCCGTGTCAAGACGCCATTCGGGTCGCCAAACTCCATCGTCCCGTCAATATCAAAGGTGATAAGCCACATGGGCGCAGCTATTCTCCGGCAAGTCCTGGTGCGGTTTTGCTACTGTACGCACCGCTCACAATTGGCGTCAAGATTCGGTGCAAGTTGTAATATATTCGCTTATTCGTATTGAAAGATTCCAACTCTGGAGGGTTCAATGGCCGAGAATGCCCGTGAACGGCCCTCACCGACTTTCCCGCTGTTCATAACGCCACTCCGTGCCCCGCGCCGTATCCTCCAGCACAACTCCCAATTCAGCAAGTTGATCACGCAGGTTGTCTGCCAACGCGAATTGCTTCTCTTTGCGCAGCGCTGTGCGCGTCTCAATCAGCAATTCCACGAACGGTGCGGCATCCCCCTCCCCGCCTGCTGTACCGGGTTGTTCAAGTCTCAGACCGAGAACGCCGCCAAGTTCACGCAGCAGCACGCACGCCTCTGAAACGTCAGCGCCATCCCCCGCCGCGCGGTTGATTTCCCGCGTCATGTCAAAGAGCGCGGCGAGCGCCTGTGGGGTGTTGAGATCGTCGTCCATTGCCTCATAGAAGCGCTCCCGGAATACGCCCACGTCGGGCGCGTCACCCTCGCCGCTAGATGCCCATGCGGCGCGAGACAGTCGTTCAGCCGCGCGGGCCGACGCCGCCACGCCATCGTCCGTCCACGTCAGCGGCATTCGGTAGTGAGAGGTCAGCACGAACAACCGGAACGCATCCGCGCCATGCTGCTCAACAACATCCCGAATGGAGACGAGGTTGCCGAGCGACTTGCTCATCTTCTCCTCGCCCATCTGCAGGAGGCCGTTGTGAAGCCAATACTGCGCGAACGGCGCAGTTCCCGTGAACGCCTCCGTCTGCGCGATCTCATTCTCGTGGTGCGGGAATATCAGATCCGCGCCGCCACCATGAATATCAATCTTCTCGCCCAGGTAGCTGAGGGACATGGCCGAGCATTCGATGTGCCAGCCCGGGCGGCCGGGGCCCCACGGGCTGTCCCATGAAGGCTCGCCCTCTTTCGCGCCCTTCCAGAGCGTGAAATCCAGTGGCGATTCCTTTAGTTCATTGGGCGCGATGCGCG
>JAPOOK010000056.1 GCA_026713485.1 Chloroflexota bacterium
GGCTTGCGTATCGCGTCGCCCAGGTTATTCACCAGCACGTCTATGCGCCCCCACGCGTCCATCGCCGTGTCCACCGTGCCCTGCCAGTCGCCGGAATTCGTAGCGTCCGCCGTCAGCGGTAATATCGGATGCCCCGCAGCCTCCATCTCCCCCGCGAGCGGCGTCAGGTAGCGGTCCGTCAGCGATGTAACCATCACCTGCGCTCCTGCCTCCGCGAACACCCTTGCAATCCCCTTGCCTATCCCACGCGCCGCACCCGTTACTATCACCGTCTTTCCCGTAACATCGAACTCACTCGGAAACATCATCCCACCTGCTTTCATCGCTAACGCCTATGCCATAAGTGCCCCAATTCTACCCCGCGGTGAGGCGGGGGTTGGGTTGACCTGTTCAGGTCATGTTGGAGTTAGTCGGGAGATTCTATGTCTTGATGTTCCAGCCAGAACACTATGGATTCTCGGTTGGCATCAAATGCTTGCGGGTTCTCCTCACTTATGACGTCATTGACCTCTTCGAGTCTTGAAACGCCGGTGACTGCCATGTAGGCCGCCTTACCAGTGAATCTCGTCAGGTAACTCGCGTTTCGGATGGCACGCTCTATGTCGCGGGCCTGAACGGTGTAAGACGCCTCTACCGCTATGAAGCACTCATTGCCCTGGGAATCGAGGGCATCAGCGATAATGTCTGCGTTCAAGAAACTTCTTCTGTCTCCAGGTGGGATTCCTTCTGTTAGTCCGTTGCGCTCAGAGGCTTGCCAGATGTGCAAGATGTCGATTTTTCTTAATGTGCGAGTCCAATGTAATCCCATTTCCGCCGCCAGGTAGTCGGCGTTTGAGCGAGCGTCCTGGATTGTGTGATGGCCCTTCAGATCGCTGACGTTGCCGCCGATGCCATCCAGTCTTCTGCCATGTTCGTCGAGCCGGGTGTCGATGCCGTCGAACCGCTTGTCCGTCGTCTCTCTGAACTCGGCGAAATCGTGAGGCAACTTCATCAGTTCATCCGTGAGAATCTTGATTCTTACAGCCTCCAGAAGGCGCGGGTTGTTATCCAGGATGTCCAATAGTTCGTCAATGGTGCTGAATGTGGTCATATTTCTGTCTCCTTCGCAAATTATAGCCGATATTCACCGATAGAAAAGGCGGTGACCGAGACTCGGCAATCTCTTTAATTCTAACCAGGCAACGCGCATTTCTGGTGTCAGACTTTCTGCGCAGAATTGTCAGTTTTTGTGCAAAGCTGCTTTTCTATACAAAGCACCCGCGATCCTCTTCTTCGTCATTCCCGCCATTCCCGCACTCTCATTCTCATCAGTCCCGCGCCATCATTCTCGCCAGCCCCGCATCCTCATTTCGTCATTCCTGCGGAGGCAGGAATCCAGCCCCGGAGTCAGGAGCAGACACATCCTCCCAATCCTGCACATCCTGTTAGCCCCATCCCCGTTGCCCAATCCCCCGCTGCGTTGTAACCTAACGCCAAACCACAGTCCCCCGAAGCAAAAGGACAAAGCATGTCAACAGTCAGCATAGACCACATCGCAATGCCCACCGCCAACGCCGAGAAGCTCATCGCCTTCTATAAGAAGCTAGGCTTCCACATCAACGACGAGGCAGAGTGGCGCGCGGGTACGGCGCACATCTTCTCCATACAGGTCGGCGACTCCAAGATCAACGTGCATCCTGAGGGCTACACCGCCGCCCTGCGCGGTCCCACCGCCGTGCCCGGCAGCGCGGATATCTGCTTCGTCTGGAACGGCTCTGCAGCCGACTGCGAGCAGATGCTCAATGACGCAGGCGTGGAGATAATCTCCGGTCCCGGCCCACGGCGCGGCGCGCTCCGCCACAGGAACGCCGTCAGCCTCTACGCCCGCGACCCCGACGAAAACCTCCTCGAATGGATGATTTACGAGTAACAACCCATCCAACATCATATATATCCTGTCTATCCCGTTAACTCCGGGGGCAGGGGCATGTCCAACACGCAAGGAGGTCCAACATGGGACGACTAGACGGCAAGGTAGCACTCATCAGCGGCGGCGCGCGCGGACAGGGCGCGGCAGAGGCGCTTTTATTCGCCCGCGAAGGCGCCAAGGTCGTCATCGGCGA
>JAPOOK010000057.1 GCA_026713485.1 Chloroflexota bacterium
CCTGGCGGGGTGTCCGCCGGGGCGCTCCACGCGCCGACCCGCGGGGGGGGGGGGGGGGGGGGGCCCGGGGGGTGGGGGTTGGTTCCCCCGGGCGCGTCGAGCCGCAAGAACCTACGTTAACACCCGCTTAGCGGAGGGCGTCGATACGGTAGAAACGCAAATGGCCATGGTGCCCGCGAGTGAGGCAATGAGGCTGGTGTCCGCGCCATTGCGGCAGGCTCCCAATACCTCAATAATTCGAGGGTGCCCGTACTGAGGAGCTAAGTTTTCGGCGGAAAAACATGGAGCAAAATTCGCGAATCATCTTTTGTGGCACGGCTGAGTTCGCCGTGCCGACGCTCGACGCGCTGATGAGGTCGGAAAATCGGCCCGTCGCAGTGCTGACGCGCCCCGATCAGCCGGCAGGCCGTGGCCGCCAACCGCGGCAATCGCCCGTCAAGGAACGAGCCGTGCAGTACGGACTCGATGTCCTGGAGCCGCGAACGTTGCGATCCGAGGAGGAGGCCGGGCGCATCCGCGCGCTTGAGCCGACGGTTATGGTGACGGCCGCTTATGGGTTGATCTTCCCACGTAGCGTGTTGGATATCCCTCCGCGCGGTGCTCTTAACATCCATCCGTCGCTCCTGCCGCGTCACCGAGGACCCGCACCGGTGGTCTGGACGCTGCTTGAGGGCGACGAGAACGCCGGCATCAGCATATTCCTGCTGGAGGAGGGTGTTGATACAGGACCGCTGTTGAGCCAGCGCGTGGTGCCGATTCGCTCCGGTGAGACGGCGGGAGAGTTGACCGAACGGCTTTCTCGGATGGGCGCGTCACTGTTGGTGGAGACGCTTACAGGCTGGCTCGACGGATCCATAACGCCCGAGGCCCAGGATCACGACATGGCCACGCAGTCACGGATGCTGGAGAAGGGTGATGGTGTACTTAACTGGGACAGCCCTGCGCTGGAGCTTGAACGACGCGTTCTGGCCATGACGCCGTGGCCGGGCGCGCACACGACGCTCTCCGGCAAGCGGCTGAACATCCGGCGCGCCATCGCCCTGCCACCGGAATACGATCCGAGAGGCGCGGCCCCCGGGCAGGTGGTGCGTCTAAGGCGCGCGGAGGACGGCGGCGGCATGGGTGTCGCCATCGGCACCGGTGAAGGGATGCTTGAGCTGCTTGAGGTGCAGGCGGAAGGGCGGAGGACGATTCCGGCCCGGGATTTCGCACGTGGCAGCGCGGACTTTATCGGCGCAACACTGCCGAGCTAGGCAGGGAATCGCAATTGCAGTCAACAGTCTCCAAGAACCCCTGGCGGCTGCTTACATTGTGTATGAAAATTCCCTTATCTACATGATCCCATAACGGCTCGAAATGTGAGTAACTATCTAGCGTGTCGAAGAAGGCATGCTTATGATGGATGGCGGCAAAATCATCCTCCATTTCCGCGACGGTGCGGTCGGCTTGCGTGCGGGCCTGCATGGTTGCCCATCTCTCAAATTCATAGCTTGCAAACCCGCCCAACCAGGCTTCTACATCCCGCAGATTCATCGCGTGATGCATGGACCGTTTCGCCTCAAGATACTCGTCATGCAGCATAGCGCCTTTGCTACGGTTATCCAGTGAGCAAATGACCTGCAGATTGTCGACATCATGCGAGCCACCACGGGCGATGGGAGTGATATGGTCCAGCTCTGAACCTTTAAGCGAACCTTGGCGAATATCGCAGAGGCAATAGACGCATAGGTTACCTTGCCGGGCAAGTACGCGTGTGTAGGACTTTGATGCTTGGTAGCGGCCCTGACCCTCTGCGTTTCTTCTTAGCCGCCGAGCATCTTCGCGCTCCCTGTGCGTGTCGTCCAAGAAGTAACACTTGTCGGCCGCACACTGCTCAGGATAAAAGCACCGCCTATCTGGTCGGTTGGAGCACATTGTGGCGACTTTCCGCGGGCTCACATCCTCCTCCTGCCGCACATGAATAGAACTTCAGTTACACCCGCTCCACGCCGATGGTGACGGTGGCTTCGTCCAGCTTGACGGTGTTGGTGGTTGCGCCGTCGCCCGGGGCGGTCTGCAGGATGTCCACAGACAGGGTCTCCTGCCGGACGTAGTCGCCAAAGTCGGATAATGCACCCGCGACGCCATCCCCGTCGCCTGACACATATGCCGTGATGCGGTCGGAGACATCCAGACCAGCGGTGCGGCGAAGTTCCTGTAGATGACGCACGAGTTCGCGCGCCAACCCTTCACGTTCCAACTGAGTGGTGATTTCCGTGTTCAGCGCGACGGTGTGGATGCCCTCCGCGCCGGAGATGAACCCGTCGCGGTCGGATGTATCGACAAGCAGGTCTTCATGCGACAGATCGAAACCGGCAAGTTCCTGCGACTGTTCATCACGGACCCGCGCGGCGACGGTGTTGAGTTCAGCATCGGACAGCCCTTCGATGTGGGCGGTCAGCTTTGGCAAATCTCCACCAAGGCGTCGTCCAAGATTCTGTAGATTCGGTCGGACGCGGACGGAGAGGAACGCAGACTCATCATCGACGGCACGCACGGCCTTGACGTTCAGCTCTTCAAGGAGTTGGTCCTCGATACGCGCCAGTGATTCCCGGTCGGCTCGACCCGGTAGCATGACCAGCATCTCCTGCAGAGGCTGCCGGACCTTGATCTGGGCGCGGCCACGCACGGCCCTGCCGAGACTGGAGAGACGCATGGCAAGACGTACGTCTGCCTCGATAGTCTCGTCGCGCAGGGTGTCGTCCACCGTGGGCCATTCGGCAAGATGGACACTCTCCGGTTCATCATCAGCGAGGGTGGAGACCAGGTTGCGGTGCATGTGCTCCGCCACGAAGGGTGTGAATGGCGCGAGCAGCCGCGAGATCGTCGTCAACGCCTCATAGAGCGTGTGATAGGCTGCGGCCTTGTCTGTGTCGTTGTCGGACTTCCAGAAACGGCGGCGATTGCGCCGCACATACCATGTGGACAATTCATCCACGAACGACTCGATGGCGTGGGTTGCTTCCATGACCTCATAGCGATCCATGGCGTCCGTCACTGAGCCGATGAGGCCCTGCAGGCGAGAAACGAGCCAGCGGTCAAGCAGGGGGCGGTCTGCCAAAGACGGAGCGGGCGTGGAAGCAGGATCGAAACCGTCCACGTTGGCGTAGGTCACAAAGAAGCTATAGGTGTTCCACAGGGGCAGCAGGAATCGACGAACAGTGTCACCGACGAGGTTGGCGGAGAATCGGCGTGCGTTGCCCGGCGTGGAGGCTGTGTACATGTACCAGCGCAGGGCGTCCGCGCCGCGGGCTTCAAGGATGTCCCACGGTTCGACCACGTTGCCACGCGACTTGGACATCTTCTCGCCGGCCTCATCGAGGATATGGCCGAGCGATAGAACGTTCTTGTAGGCCGGCCGGTCAAAGAGCAGGACGGCGAGCGCGTGCAGTGTGTAGAACCAGCCGCGCGTCTGATCGACGCCCTCGCAGATATAGTCCGCCATCTGCTGCTGCTCAAAGACATCAGTGTTCTCAAACGGGTAGTGCCATTGGGCGACGGGCATCGCGCCGGAGTCGTACCACGCGTCCATGACCTCCGGGATGCGCCGCTTTGTGCCGCCGCACGACCCACAGCTAAAGGTCACGTCGTCGATAAACGGCCGGTGGAGATCCATGTCGGAGGTGTAGCCCGCAAGACCCGCTTGCCCGGCCAATTGCTCAATGCTGCCGATGGGCGTCGGGTCGCCGCATCCGTCGCAGAGCCACAGCGGGATGGGTGTTCCCCAATAGCGCTCACGCGAAAGCGCCCAGTCAACGTTGTTCTGCAGCCACTCGCCAAAGCGGCCCTCGCCGATGTGCTCCGGCACCCAGCCGATCTCACGATTGGCGGAGATGAGCCTGTCCTTGAACGCTGTTGTGCGGATGTACCAGGACTCCTTGGCGTAGTAGAGCAGCGGCGCGTCACACCGCCAGCAGAAGGGGTAGGTGTGGGTGATCGTACCGCCCTTGAGCAGGAGGCCGCGTTCATCCAGATCAGCGGTAATGTCAGGGTCGGCGTCCTTGAAGAATTTTCCGGCCCAGGGGACGCCGCCGTAGTCGGTCACAGCCCCGTCGATGTTGACGGTATGGACGACGGGCAGGCCCTCGGCGTTCCCGACGCTCAAGTCCTCCGCGCCGTACGCGGGCGCGATGTGGACGATGCCCGTGCCCTCGGTGAGCAGGACGAAATCAGCTGCGACCACCTTGCCCGCATAGCCGTCTGGCACGGCGTAGTCGAAGAGTGGCTCATATGTGAGGCCGACCAGTTCTCTTCCCGAGATTTCACCGACGATCTTGTAGTCGCCCTCAAGGGCCTGATCTGTGAGCGCGTCGGCCAGAATCAGGCGTTCCGTGCCGCCGTCCTTGCCCCATGGCCCCTCGGCGATCACATAGCGCGCGCCAACGGCGACCGCCAGGCCGGTATTGCCGGGCAGCGTCCAAGGGGTTGTCGTCCAGGCAAGCAGGTAGGCGGGTGAGCCGCCTTCTCCGAGGACCTTTTGTGCCGTCTCACTGTCCTGGATGCGGAACTTGATGTGGACGGAGGGGTCCTCTGCGTCGTCCTTGTAGCCCAGCGCGACCTCATGGGAGCTGAGCGACGTGACGCAGCGTGGGCAGTGCGGCGTGACGCGGTAACCCTGGTAGATGAGGTCCTTGTCCCAAAGCTGACTGAAGATCCACCAGCCAGACTCGATGTACTCATTCGAGTAGGTGACGTACGGGTCATCCATGTCGACCCAGAAGGCGATGCGCTCGGACAGGGACTCCCAGTCCTGCACGTAGCGGAAGACGCTTTCCTTGCACTTCTCGTTGAATTTCGCGATGCCGTAGGCTTCGATGTCGCGCTTGGATGTCAGATTCAGTTCCGCCTCGACGGCGAGTTCAACCGGCAGTCCGTGGGTGTCCCAACCGCCCTTGCGGGGCACCTGGTAGCCCTGCATGGTCTTGAAGCGGGGAATGACATCCTTGAAGACGCGAGCGAGGACGTGATGAACGCCGGGCGCGCCGTTGGCCGTCGGCGGGCCCTCGAAGAACGTAAAGATCGGCCCGTTCTCGCGCTCCTTCATGGAGCGGCGAAAGATATCCTTGTCCTTCCAGAATTGCAGAACGTCCCGTTCCATGTCCGGAAACGAGACCTTGCTGGATACCGGCGAAAAGGGCATCAGTCGTCTACCTGCCTGTTATTTCTTGAATCGTTTGGCCTCGGGAAAGGCCGGAATTGACATTCCATTGTGGAAAACGACAATCGGCAACGTCAAGGTTTTTTCTCGGTTCGCGTTCCGGCGTCGGCGGCGTATGAAGTTCTGCTACCACGTTGAAGGCTTCTGGGGCGGCAGTGTTGACGGTTCCTCATCCGGGAGCCGTCCGAATGCGAAATAGGTCAGCGCGCCGGGGAGCAGCAGCAGGATGACAATCACCCACAGCCAACGGTTGCCGCCACGCACCCTCTTACGCTTGCCGAGATCGCGTCCTGCGGCAATCTGAACGGCGATCTGAACGGCAACATAGGCCAGCAGGCCCACCAATATGAGGACAGCCTCAGACATGGTGGTGAATCCTACTCAGCAACGACAGCGGTGCCGTAGGCGAGCAGCTCAGCGGCGCCGGACATGACCATCGAAGTGGAGAATCGCAGCGCGACGACGGCGTTCGCGCCCATCTCTTCTGCTCGTTGCTCCATCCGGCCCAACGCCTCCGCGCGGGATTCCGCCATCAGCTTGGCGTATTCCGGCACTTCACCCCCAACAAGGTTGCGGAACGCGGCTGTGATGTCACGCCCGACGTGGCGAGCGCGGACGGAGTTGCCGTAGACGATGCCTTTCGACTCCGTGATGGTCATGCCGGGGATGTCGTTTGACGTGACAGAAATCATGGTTGCGCCTCTTCATAACGCCGAACGTCGGCGTTCTTCCTTTCTCGCAGCCGATCCCATATGGCCTTGACCAAAAGGACAAGCGCGCCGATAACCATTGTTGGCAGGCCGATCCTCATAATGATGGGAACCTCGTCAACAAGGACGATGAAGCGCACCAACGCGTACGCCGCATACCCACCGACCATCACGATGCCCACCAGGAGCAACGTCAGGCCCAATCTCATAGCACTATCTCCTTGCGGACCTGTCTCTTCCGACTACGACATATCATACGCGGCGCGCGTACCCGAATCAGGGATTCGTTTCTACGGCAGCGATAGCATCGCGATTGGGTAGGGTCTCTTCTGAGAACTCTGAGGGCGGCGGCAGCAACGTGGCGGCGGCGGCCGCGAACTTCGCTGCTGAGAAGGCGTCGCGCGTTTCCGTCAGGCGAACCAGGAAGATTGCCGCCAGTGCGGAGAGGATACGCGAATCGACATGACGCCCGGCGCCAATACGCTGCCAGTTCCCCTGCCACCAGAGGCGGACGCCTGCCTCCGGGCCAACCGAAAGCGCGGTGGGCGCTGGAACGTTCGTTGATGGTGAGGGCAAGTCGCCCTCGTCGAGAAACAGCGCGCCAACCCCGGGCGGGGCGACGCCTCCCACGAGGGACACCGAGCCGTTCTGCAGGAACGCGCGGGCTACGAGGCCTATAAGCGACCTGCTGAAGCGCCCCAACGTGGCTGAATCTACCTCGTCGCCCTCCGGGGCGACCATAAGGACTTCGGTGTCCAGCCAGGTGTAGGGGACGTGTTCCGAACTGAGGCGGGCTGTTTCTGCGGTGACAACCTGAACGCCGGCCACGTTCACCGGAAGGGCGTTATTCGCCAGCAGTCCGGCTGAGCGACCGAGCTTTGCGGCGGCTAAAGCTGCATAGACCGCCGGCGAGGCTGCCCCGCCCACCCCGCCCAAACAACGAG
>JAPOOK010000058.1 GCA_026713485.1 Chloroflexota bacterium
CCGCCAGACCGGCGGGCGCGCAACGCGGCAGCGAGCGTCCGCACCAGCCGGTTGGCGGTGGTGCAGGCAGGTCAATCACTTACAGAGGGCGTTCGTGGGCTCCCTGCTACACAGCTGTTTCAACTGTTGCTCTTGTATGTACTTCTTGGTACTCCGGAGACCATCGAAGTCTGAGCAGATATCCTGACCGCTGGAGGTTTTGTGACCGGTGTAGTGTTTCGTATCCGGACCGCCTACGGCCTCCCCCGTTGCCGGGTCTACTGTTTGCCAGGTTGGGGCCACACTGCACAGGGTTAAACCATAACCCAGCTTTTCCGCATACGACCCTGCCCCCGACGAGGAGAACCGGAGCTCACAGATCGGCTCTCGGGTGTTCGCGTACTGACCGGTGAAGTAATACGATCCCACCTGTCGCCACACCCGGTCGACAGAGTCCCACCTCCTCCCGTTCGTGTGCTCCCAACCGAGATGCGCGTTGCAATCGAAGTTGGCGGGCAATCTCACATAGCCCTCGACTCTGATCTTCAAGGGATACGGCTTGCTGTGGGGCTCCCAAGTAGATGAGGCACTCCAGAATCTGTGTTCATCCCCGATGCTCCAACCGGCTGTGGCGCCCTGGTCCTCCTCGTCCACACGCGTTGTCCTGACGTGAGCCGCACTGCTACCTTTGGTCAGATCTATCACCACCCAGTACTTCGTGTTGGGTGCGAGAGCGATGCCGTCGCCGGATGCAGCGAACTCCTCCGTTTTCCAACCGCCCAGCGAGTTCCGACCACCAAGGTCGGCAAGCTTGGTGGTCGGAACTGAGTTTCCTGTCCAGACTTCCACCACGAAGCTGACCTGTTGGCCTTGGGTGACTCTCATGTCCATGTCGACACGGGTCAGGGTGGTGGCATCGGTGCCCGTCGTGAACGACTGCGCCCTGTTAACGGACATGGGTACATAGCCGGGATCTGGGGAGTGGGGAGGCGGCTGCCCGATATTGCTCACCAGCGTGTTGGACGTCGAGGTGATGCTCGCGCCTTGCCCCTGCACCTGCCGCTGTACGCGTACCGGCGGGTCACGCGTTTCCTCCACCTTTATGGGAAGATTCAGGTCGACTATTTCTTCGATGGGCCCCGCCGCCACAGGACTGGCCGCAAAGAGAAAGGCCCCTGTTGCAGCCAATACCAGCAACACAGGCACAAGTATCCGGAGTGACCCCACCCCGATATGTGACCTTAGAATGGCTGCCGTCCCCTTCATCAGTACACCTCCAAAGGGTTGTCCCCCCAGCGCGGCTTTCGGCACAAGTTCCTCACCTATATATAGGCGATACTATTAGGCAAAATAACATACAAATCGTAACCAACGTGTAACTTATGGCTATAAGTGCGGTGACGTTCTATAACCATCAACAAGAATCAACAGAATAGGCCGCTAAAGCCGGAACGCGGCGCCCAAAATCCCCTCTCCCTGAGGGAGAGGGTTAGGGTGAGGGTGACTCCCCCCGCTCACCCTGAGCCTGTCGAAGGGCGAACCCTCCCGTCATTCCCGCGCAGGCGGGAATCCACCGCGTGGCCCGCTAGGGCCACAATTCGTGCCCCGTCATCCTCAATCCTTAAGACAACCGCGTTACACTTAGGCAGGATTTGGAGCACACGGAGACTACATTGACCACGCACGACCCTACTCAATCAGAAGCTGACCACTTGCTCGCGCTCGAAAAACGACGCGTTGACGACACCGTATGGACCTACCCTGGCATGGGTGGTAGCCTCACGATTCCACTAATTTCGGCAGATCGGCGAGAGCGGTTTCTCCTCGATATTCGTCGGGGGAGAGTAAACCTGCACAAAGGCTCCTATCAGACCCGCGCCAGGAATGTCGTCGTTCTCGCGCGATTGTGCTTTGGGGGTAATCCTCACGACAATCCAGACGGAGTTTACATTGCATCCCCACACCTGCATGTGTATCGCGAGGGTTATGCAGACAAATGGGCATATTCCCTGCCCGAAGAGTTCTTTACGGACATAACCGATCCGACCAATTTGTTGCAAGGCTTCCAAACATATTGCAATGTCGTTGAGCCCCCGATCATCAGAAGGGAGTTGTCGCCATGACGAACGATGTTGACGACATTCAAGAGCTTCTGGATGACTATTTGGGGTGGCTCAGAGATAACACTGTTCTGCGCCAGATGGAAGACTGGGTAGAAATCACTACACCTTATTTAGATCGCCATAATGATCGACTCCAAATATACGCAAAGAGGCAACCAGAGGGATATGTACTGACAGATGACGGGTACATCCTTGATGATCTCCAACAGTCAGGGTTCAAGCTTGAAGGAGATCATCGCCACAATCTGCTACGAGTCACCTTGAACGGATTTGGAATTCACCGCGCCGGAAACACATTGCAAGTGCAAGTTTCCAAGGAGAACTTTGCCCGCCGCAAACATAATTTGCTACAGGCTATGCTCTCCGTGAATGATCTCTTCGCTGTGGCTCAGCCAAGCGTTGAGAGGCTGTTTCAGGACGATGTCGTGAACTGGCTCGACACCTCAGATATCCGGTACCTGTCTGACGCGAAATTCACAGGCGTTAGTGGATTCGAGCACCTTTTCCACTTCAGTATTCCTAAGTCACAAAGCCATCCAGAGAGGTTTGTGCGTACCATCAATCGGCCATCTAACGACCAGGCAAAGGTCACAGCTTTTGCTTGGATTGACATCAAGGACGCACGACCTGAAGGTGCCAAGGCTTACGCTATCCTAAATGATTCTGAAAGGAGAGTGTCTGGGAACGTTATTGAAGCGATGGAGGCCTATGGAGTCGTTCCGATTAAGTGGTCCGAGAGAGAACAAGCCCGTGAAGAGCTAGCCGCCTAACCCCATGACCACCCCAACCCCGCCAAAGCCGGAACGCGGCGAACTATCTCCACAGCCCAGTCAATGCTGATCGCGAACCTGGGCAGTAGGCACCGCCTACCCCAGCCACTCCGCCAGTTCTTCGCGGTTTCGTTCCAGCCATAGCCGGTTGAGTTCGATGCGTTCCAGCGACTGCTGAATCGCCCGCGTCGCGGACGGCGTCGGATGCTCCTCGAAGAATGAGCGTACCTCCTGCGCCGCCTCCGCTGTCGCAAACGCCCCCGTGATGGACACGAGCCGCATGATCGCGAACCCGCCGCCCGCGTAACGGCGCTCGATCTCAGGCCAATTGTCCTTCATGAACTCCCATGCCAGCGTCAGCCCTCGCAGATTGCCGCCCACCCCCATCAGGAGCCGTGGCGCGTCCTGCACGCGAATCTGGTCTTGGTCGACGGACATCTCGAGCGTCCGCTGCAGGAGTTCCGGCTGACTGAACTGCGTGAGCGCCATCTGCATGCGGACCTTCTCCTCCTGCAGATCAAATTCACGCTCCAGGCGTTTCATGGTCTCGAACATCTCGTCGTTGCCCTGATCGGCGGTCAGGTTGTAGACGACGGCGCGCAGGTCCGGCCGCAGCGATGACTCATCCTCAAGGAAACGCGCGAATCGCGCCGCCGCCTCCGATAGCACGGCCTCATCGCCGAAACCGCCTGCCGCGCTCAGAGCTACCGCCCGCAGGAGAGTTCGCAGGTGCGCCTCGTTCTCCGGCTGCTCCCAACCGACCTTGCCCGCGACGGTCTGCGTCAGCCCTCGCGCGAATTCCTGGTAGCGTTCCAGATACGGCTCGTTACGGGACAGCGCCTCAATCGCGCCGAGCTGCGATGCCATCGCCGCCCAGATGCTGAAGTCCTCGTCATCCACATATGCCTGCGCCAGTTCGAGGTAGTTGCGCGCCGGGATATGGCGGGCGCGTGCCAGCGCGTAGGTGTCCTCCAGCAGCGTTAGGCGGTCAGGAGCGTTGAGTTCCCCTGTCCGGACCGCGGCGATCAGCCGGTCAAGCTCGTCTTGCTCGTAGCCGACGCGATAGAACCCCGCTCCTCCGGCATTGACCTTGATCCACCCGTCCCCGGAAGCTGCCGGAACATCGATGGATTCCGTCCGGTCGGTGAACAGGGCCCTCGCCTCATCGTCACTCCCCTGCGTCGTGATGCGCACGGGCACGTGCCACAGCGTCTCATCGTCGTTCGGCCCGGAGTAGAGGAAGCGTCGCTGAGTCAGCGAAACCGTCGCACCGGAGTCACCGCGCGTCGTTTCTGCCGAGACGACGGGATAGCCAACCTGTTTGACCCAGGAGTCCATCATGCCGGGGATGTCTTGTTGGGAGGCGTCCCCCATCGCGCGCCACAGATCCGCCCCCTCCGCGTTGGAGTAGGCAAACGCGGTCATGTAACTGTTCAAACCGTTGCGGAAGGCGTCAGGGCCGATGTGTTGCTCCAGCATCCGCAGGATGGAGGCCCCCTTCTCATAGCTGATCGCGTCAAACAGTTGGCTGACCTCGTTGGGATTCCGCACCTCCGACTCGATTGGATGGGAGTTTTCCAGCCCGTCCAGGCTCATGCCGGGGGCGACATCCGTGGCGATAAACTGCGTCCAGATTGCCCAATCGGGGAACAGGGTGTCCGTTGCTTTGGCCGCCATCCATGAGGCGAAGCTTTCGTTCAGCCACAGGTCATTCCACCACGCCATCGTCACGAGATCGCCGAACCACATATGCGCCATCTCATGCGCGATGATTTCAACGATTCGTTGCCGCGTGCCGGGCGAGGAGCTTGCCGGATCGAATAGCAGTGCCACCTCGCGGTAGGTCACCGCCCCCCAGTTCTCCATTGCGCCCGCCGCAAAGTCGGCCAGGGCGATGTGGTCCAGCTTCTCTAGCGGGTAATCGACGCCGAAATAGTCGTTGTAATAGTCCAGCAGACGCACGGAGGTCTCCAGCGCGAACTGCCCAAGTTCTGCCTGACCGACGGTCGCCCATACGCGGTTGAGCGTGCCGTTGGCCGACCTTGCCTCGATCTTGTCCATCTCCCCCACGATGAACGCGAGCAGATAAGTGGACATGATCGGCGTGGCAGGGAAGCTGACCCGCTGCCTGCCACCGTCCTCCGGCTCCGGCGCAGATTCCAACGTGTTGGAGATCGCAGAAAATCCCTCGGGAATGATCAAGTCGACCTGGAACGTGGACTTGACCGCCGGCTCGTCCCAGCACGGGAAGCATCGCCGCGCGTCCGAGGCCTCGAACTGCGTGGCCGCCATCCGCCGCTCAACCCCGTCCTTGTCACGAAACGTGCTCAGGTAGAACCCATGCAGCTGATCATTCAGGATCCCCGTGAACGGAATCTCAAGTGTCCCGGCCCCGACGGGCAGAGCCTCGCCAAAACTGATTGTGGCAGTCTCAGCCTCCTCGTCGTACGTGATCCCCGTCGATGCCGAGGCCTCTCCGCCGCGCGGGGTGAACGTTGCAGAGCCTAAATCGAGCTCAATTGCGTTTAAAACGATCTGCTTTGTGATTTCCGTCACAAGAACGTCAATAGCCACCGACCCCGTAAATGCAGCATTTTCCAGGTCCGGCGTCAGTTCCAGCTTGTAGTGTGACGGCCTCACGGACCGGGGCAGAAGGGTAAACCGTTCATTTGCGTTTGTAGTCATTTCTCCGACTCTTTATCTGATTGGCCGGAACGTATTAGGCGCTCCGACATGTCTGTGATTGCTTCAAGAGTAGAATTGCGGACTATTCCTAAGCAAGCGTCAGGACGTGTTCACTCACCGTGCTCTCTGGCGTGCAATCACATCGGAAAGCGAGACCGGCTTGGCCAGAAGCATCGCGAGGGCGCTGAGGACGTAGAGCGCCGCAAAGAGAATAAACGCCGGCATGTACGTATCAATAAGGTCGTAAGAAAGCGTGCCGATGATTGGGCCGCCTGCCTGCACGATGACCTGGAACGGCGTCGTGAACCCGCGAATAGTCCCCTGGTGCCGCCTGCCGTAGTAGTCCGCCCACACCAGGTTCATCAGCATCGGCAGCGAACCGAATGACAGGCCATGCACGAGCGCGAACACGAGCGCCGTCGGCACATCATCCGTAGTCATGAGCAGCACGACGCCGCCTGTGGCGAACGAAAACGCCAGTGCCATCACAAACCGCACGTGCATTTTTTCAGCTACAAAGCCCACAATCAGCGACCCTGTTGCGCCAACCAGTGACCATACCGTCAGGATCATGGCGGCCTGCGCTTCTGACATCCCCTGGTCGGTCATGTACGGAAAGAGATTGAAATTGATTCCACCGATGTTGAATGCGAGGGCGCTTGTTGCGAACAGAATCAGGTAAAAGGCCCGCGTGCGGAGGGCCTGTGACAACGTGAACGACGCCTCTTCGCTGGCGGCATATGATTGCGGCGACTCACTACCGTCAGAGTCTTCAACCGCAGGACTGTCGCCGTCCGGCCGCAACCCCATGTCTTCGGGCTGCCGCCGCAGGAACAGCGCGACGGGTAAGAGGGTCAATGCCCATACCAATCCCCCAAGGGCTATCGCGGCGCTTTGCCAGCCCGAACGCAAGATGAAAAAGGTCGCATAGGGCGGAAATATCGCTTGGCCAAAGCGAATGCCAGTTATGGAAAACGACATGGCCCGACCGCGCCGTCGAATGAACCACTTGGCCACGACCACGCCTGCGACGATAGATAGAAAGCCCGTGTTCAGGGCGCGGTTTGTGATGATGATGGCGTAGAATTGCCAGATTTCTGAGATCTGGCTCAACGACATCACAACCCCGCCCAACAGCATAAAGGCGATGAGCGTTGGAATCCGCGGGCCGCGCTTGTCCAAGATTGGCCCAATTACAACGGCGAGACCGGCACCAACAATCCCGCCAATTCCGATTGCAGTTGAGAAGGTAGTGCGGCTCCAACCAAAATCCTCAGTGATCGGCTTGACGAAGACGCTGATGGCCGGGTTGTACTGCGCTGTTTGGGCGACCGAGACGATAAACATCGTCGCGACAATCACCCACCCGTAGTAAAGGCGCCGTCCCGTGCGGGGCGACGCAGGCGTTTTCGGCCTCGACTCCATACACCACAGATTAACGGCTGGGCTCCCTCAAAAGCATAGTGCCCAGTCTCAATTGGCGGGATACAATTGATTGGCAATGTCCAACGCGACCTACACCGTCATCCTGGAGCCCGAACCTGCGGGTGGATACTCACTGCACTGTCCGGCACTGCCGGGCTGCGTTGCGCAGGGCGAAACGCGAGACGAAGCCATTGATGCCATCCACTCCGCCATTCAACAGTCGCTCTCTGCGTGGGCCGAAGATGACATGGCCCCGCCGGTGGATTCAGTCGACTACCTCGGCGATGAAATGTATGAAATCCTCGCCGCCCGTGCGGATGACAGCCTGCCGCTCACCTGCGAGACAGTGGAGGTCCAGGTTGATATTGGCGACCAGCGTCAGAGCGAGTTTGAAGATGAACGCCCACCCGTCCTAACCGCGCCGGGCGTGCCGGGCACCGAAATGATCAAGCGCGGCGTGCTCAAGGCCTTGATCCGGCACTCCGGAATGACGCCGGAGGAGTTCGAGATTTACGTTCAGGCAGAGGCACGCATGACGGAACTGCGTTTCGCAAGCCTAACCCAGCCAACGGGCGGTCAGGTGGGCGACGCGTAAGCCGCCCCGACACAGCCCGCTTACATGACAGCACCCTGACTAGATTGACCTCTCAATAGGAGAGGGGGTATAATCCCTGCTGTTGTCCGTCATAAGGCGGGCGTTTTTGATTCTGGTCTTCGAGTACGGACAGTCACAAAAGCGCGGGGAACATGTCCACACTCACCGATGAACTAACTGACGTGGAGAGCAGCGCGCTCGCTGAACTCGAGCGCATCTCTGACAGGGATGCGTTGGAAGAATGGCGTGTGACGTGGCAGGGCCGGCGACAGGGCCGTCTTCCAAAGCTGCTGGAACAGCTTCCGACGCTTCCTATTGAGGATCGGCGTGAGGCGGGCCAACTTGCCAATAGGGTCCGTACTGCTCTTGAGAATGCCTATGAGGAGCGGCGCGCTGTACTTGAGCACGCCAGTGTCTCACAGAGGCTGTCAGCAGAGGCCATCGACGTGACCCTGCCGGGACGACGAGTCCCTGCCGGCGGACTGCATCCCACGACGCAGACACTGAGGGAAATAATCGACGCGTTCAAGCCAATGGGGTTTACCGTCGTCGAAGGCCCCGAAGTGGAGTGGGACTACTACAACTTCGAGGCACTCAACATTCCTGCAGACCACCCGGCACGCGACCAGTGGGACACGCTGTGGCTGGACATCGAGGATGATGACGGCAAGCGGCCGCTGTTGTTGCGGACGCATACATCGCCAATGCAGGTGCGCATCATGGAGGCGCAGGAGCCACCCATTCGTGTGCTCGTTCCGGGTCGTGTGTTTCGGCACGAGGCGACGGACGCCTCACACGAGTCCGTCTTCTTCCAGGTTGAGGGCCTGGCTATTGACCGCGGCATCACGTTCGCGGATCTGAAGGGTACCCTGTACGCTTTTGCACGGCGCATGTTCGGTCCTGACCGCCGCGTTCGCTTTCGATGTGACTTCTTCCCGTTCGTGGAACCTGGTGTCGATATGGCCATTGATTGCTTCGCCTGCAAGGGCAACGGTTGCCGAGTCTGTAGTCAATCAGGTTGGTTGGAGATCATGGGAGCAGGGATGGTTCATCCCAAGATTCTGCAGCGGGTGGGGTATGACCCGGATGAGTACACAGGATTCGCATTCGGTATGGGGCCGGAGCGGATCGCGATGCTTCGGCACGGCATCGACGACATACGGCATTTTTATGCCAACGATTTGAATTTTCTAGAGCAGTTCTAGCTCGGTGGGAATAGCGCGAGGGAAGGAGCGAAGGGCTCCGCAATCGGAAGGAGGATGGAGATGACGGAACGAGCAGAGAAGGTGATGGTTAACCTGTCACTTTCGATTGAAGAGTTCGGCACGATTCTTGGTTGCCTGAGCGCTGCGGCGGAACGGGCGGTCGTGGATCAGCTACGGGTGGCCTACGTCGAACTCGGGGATAAGCTTCGGGACGCACAGCGGGACATGCTCGGCCCGATGTCTGTCGCCGAAGGAATGAGCATCGTCAGGGAAATCCAGGATTTAGAGAAGGCTACTGTTGCGCAGCTTCGCTAGGAATATGCGTCGGGCAGGAGGCGGGAGGGCCGCATGACGACACACGGCGGTTCCGTTCCCACACAGCAGAATTGCCCCAGTTGCAATGCTCTGGTGTACTACGAAGGGCATAGCGAGTTGCCATCGAATCTTGTGCCGCATCGCTTTCATTGCCATGCCTGCGGGAACGTGTACCTTGTGCGATCAACCTCGCACAAGCCGCCGCGCTTTCGTATCACCATGCGGCATGCAGCGGCGGGGCAAAATGACCTGGCAACTGCGGAGGCAATCGCACACCAAGGTCACGATCACGGCGAAGAACAGGCGGAGGATTCAGGCGGCGCCCCATTCGGGGGCGTCGTCGAAGCCGTTGACGATGACGGCGAAGTCGGAACTGAAACTACTGACGATACGGATCGAACGGAGTAAGACGACGCGATGCGCGTGTCGCTCAAGTGGCTGCGAGAATACGTCGATTTTGATTTGACGCCAGAGGAATTGGCCCATCGGCTGACGATGGCCGGCCTTGAGGTGGGTTCCATCGAGCGCGTGGGTGGCGACTGGGACAACGTCCTTGTTGGCCATATTGAACGGCTTGGACCACACCCAAACGCAGATCGCCTAAAGTTGGCTACGGTCAACACGGGCTCTGAAGAGCTGGAGGTCATCTGCGGTGCGCCGAATGTGGAGGGCGGCCAGAATATCGTGCTCGCCCGCGTCGGGGCAACGCTGACCAATCCGCAGACGGGTAGCCGGGAGACGCTCAAGTCGGCGCGCATCCGCGGCGTCGTCTCTGAGGGCATGATCTGTTCCGAGCGTGAGCTTGGCCTGGGCGATGACCATGAGGGCATCCTGGTGCTGCCGGGCGATGCGGTCCCCGGCATGCCCCTAGAGGACTATCTGGGCGATGTCATTCTCGATGTAGAAGTCACCGCCAACCGACCTGACTGGCTGTCCATGCTTGGCGTGGCCTGGGAGGTTGGGGCTCTGACTGGCAACCCGGTGCGTGTGCCGTCTTTGGAGTATGCAGAGGACGGAGACTCGATAACGACAAAGGACCTGGTTGACCTGCGCGCGCCGGAGTTCGCGCCGCGCTATACATCGGCCTTGATTACTGGAGCGACCGTCGGTCCAGCGCCGGGCTGGATGCAAATGCGGTTGAAGGCTGCAGGCGTGCGACCAATCTCCAACGTCGTTGACATCACGAACTACGTGATGCTGGAGATAGGACAGCCGCTTCACGCATTCGACCGGGATCGTATCGCGGGCGGCAAGTTGATTGTGCGCCGCGCCACACCGGATGAGCCGCTCGAAACGCTGGACGGACGCCAACATGTTCTCTCGACGGAGGACCTTGTCATTGCCGATGAGAACGGCCCCGTGGGACTGGGCGGCATCATGGGCGGCGAAAACTCAGAGGTCTCGGATTCCACCACGGACATCATCCTGGAGTCCGCGTCATTTGGATTTGCCAGTACACGACGCACGGTTCAAAGGCGGCGCATTGAGGTGGGCGGCAAGCGGGGCACGGAGGCTTCACAACGTTTCGAGCGCAACTTACCCATAACACTTCCGCCCATCGGCCTTCGCCGCGCCGCCAAGATGCTGGTTGAACTCTGTGGCGGAACGGCCGCAAAGGGCATCGCCGATGACTGGCCTGACAGGCAGGAGCCGGCGGTGGTCACCTTGACGTCTGAGCGCATGACGCAGGTGATGGGCAGCGACCCGGGGCGCGAGGTCTCGGAACGGACGCTGCGCTCTCTCGGATTTGAGGTGACGGCTACAGACCGGGCAGACGGTGAATACACCATCGACGCCACTGTCCCGTATTGGCGGACGGATATCGGTATTGCCGATGACTTGATCGAGGAAGTGGCGCGGATTGTGGGTTACGACGCCATCCCCGTCACACTGCTGCCGACTACTGGCGAGCCTGACCTTCCCGAACCCCTGACGCAGATGAAGGATGACGTGCGCGACGTCCTCGTTCAACTGGGCCACCGCGAAACGATCTCTTACCCTCTGGTGCCGATGGATCTGCTGCAGACCACCATTCCGGGGGACGCGCCGCAGGATCCGCTGCGCGTCTGGAATCGCATGTCGCCTGACCAGGAGTATCTGAGAACCACGCTGCGTGGCAGTCTGCTGCGCACGCTTGCGAATAATGAGCGTGGCATCAGCCGGGAATCATACCGGCTCTTCGAGATTGGGCAGGCATACCTCCCGCATGGGCCGCGGCATCAGCCGGAGGAGCGGACGTATGTGTGCGGCGTGATGGCCGGGATGCGCGCAAACCGGTCATGGATCGGCGGCAGCGATACCGCCTCCGATGAGCTGGACTTCTTTGACGCAAAGGGACTGGTGGAAACTCTGCTCGAAACTCTCGGTGTTCGAGCTCGATACGAGGCCGCCGATGACCGCATTCTGGCGCATGGACGGTCAGCTCACATATTGCCGGAAACGGGAGGCCGACCCTTCGGGACAATCGGTGAGGTGCATCCCGACACGCTGGCGGCGCTCGATATCCGTGCGCCCCGTGTCGTCCTCTATGAAGTTGATCTCGGCGCGGCGCTTCAAAACCGCCGCGAGGTCGAGCGAACGTGGCAGTCGGTCTCCCGCTACCCTGGCGTGCTGCGGGAACTTTCTCTACTTGTTGATGAGGGAGCGCCGGCAGGGGCCGTGGGTGATATCATCCGGGACTTCCCCTCCGTCGTTCGTTCTGCACTCGTGGACGTGTATCAAGGCCCACAGGTTCCAGACGGCAAGAAATCCCTCGCGTTCTCACTCGTATGGCAATCACCGACGCGCACGCTGACGGATACTGAAGTGGATGTGGCGGAGACGCAGTTGCTGGATAAACTGCAACGAGAGGCGGGCGCGACACTTCGTTCACAGGCATGATGGGCACGCGCCCCACATGACGAGAGGCGCATTGAGACGATGACGACACAGACCGGCATGATTCTGGTGGAAGAGGCGCTTGAGCGCGTCCTTGCTGACATTCAGCCGCTGCCACCCACGCGCGTCCCGCTTTCAGATGCCAATGGCCTGGTGCTGTCCGAGGACGTGCGCTCCGCGATCTCCATCCCGCCGCTTCCGAACTCTGCGATGGACGGCTATGCGGTTCGCGCGGAGGATGTGGCGGCGGCACGACGGGATTCCCCGATTGAGCTGCCTGTCATTGGTGAGATTGCCGCAGGATCGCCGCCCGAACCGGCCGTTGTTCCGGGGGCTGCAGTGCGCATCATGACCGGCGCTCCCATCCCGTCCGGCGCGGACGCCATTGTCCGTTTCGAGGACACCGATGAGGAAGGCCGCAGGGCGAATGGGCAAGAGCTTGACGCCATAACGATCTACGCCTCTCCCGCCGTTGGGACCTCAATACGTGCCGCGGGAGAGGATGTAAAACCCGGAGCGGTGGTCCTGGAGAAAGGGATGGAGCTAACACCGGCGCGCCTTGGTGTGTTGGCCTCCGTTGGTATGGCGACCGTTCCCGTCCATCCTCGCCCCGTCGTTGCTATCCTCGCGTCCGGCAATGAGATTGCCGCGCCCGGGGATGAGCTAGAGGTTGGCCACATCTATGACATCAACACATACACGGTGCAGGGACTTGTTCAGCAGATGGGCGGTATAGCTCGACCTCTGGGCATAGCCCGCGACACGGAGGATTCGGTTCGTGGTCATGTGGAGCAGGCGCGCGATGCAGACTTCCTGATCACGTCCGCGGGCGTCTCCGTCGGCTATTACGATCTTGTCAAGGACGTCCTGCAGTCACTGGGTGATCTACGCGTGTGGGCGGTACGGATGCGCCCCGGCAAGCCGGTTGTGTTCGGAATCCTGCGTGGAACGACGGAGGCGCCGTGGGGGCGCGACGTGCCGCACCTTGGTCTGCCGGGCAACCCCGTCAGCGCAATGGTCGTTTTCCACATGCTCGCGCGTCCGGCGCTACGCAAGATGATGGGGCACCAGACGTGGGACTCTCCATCACTCACTGCCGTTCTTGACGATCCGATCGTGAATGAGGACGGCAGGCGGGTGTACGCGCGTGCTCACGTGTACCGTGGCGACGACGGTCGCATGCACGCGCGCCTCTCCGGTCCGCAAGGCTCCAATATCCTGACAGCGATGGCGCGGGCGAATGGGTTGGCGATCTGCCCGGAGGACGTGACGCGTCTTGAAGCCGGCGATGAGACGCGCATTGAGCTGTTGGGAGAAACCGGGATCTCCGGCAGCGCTCCAGAAAACGAATGAGCCGCCTATTCCTGGGCCGCGTCCTGATGGCGGCTGTGGGCATAGTTGTTGCTCTCATCGCTGTCGCCTCCTGGACGATGGTTTCGCAGGCTGTGGTTGCGGAACGTGAGCCAGTCGAGGTGACACCGTTGGACTACGAAATGGCTTATGAGGACATCGAGTTCTCGCCGCGCATGCCGGAGCAGCGAGCAGAAGAGAATCCGATAACGTTGAGAGGCTGGTGGATTCCGGGACCTGCTCGAGACAATGACACGGAATCGGCGATCATTGTCGTTCATGGCCTGGATTCAAACCGTGCCCGCGACCCAGACCTTTATATGCCTCTGATTCGAGACCTCCGAGACAGGAGCTTCTCGGTGATCATGTTCGATCTGAGAGCACACGGAGAGTCGGACGGCGAGATAATGTCCGCCGGTTACTTCGAGCGTTACGACGTACTTGGTGCGATGGATGTGGTAGAAACCCGATACGGGATTCCGGCGGAGCGCATTGGCGTGCTTGGATTCTCCATGGGAGGAGTTGCCGCACTGCTGGGGGCTACGGAAGAGCCGCGACTGCGTGCCCTTGTCGTCGACAGCGCCTTTGCGAATATTGATGACCTGTTCGCGTCCGAAGTGGCTGACCGAACGCCGCTTCCGGAATGGACGATAGGGGTGCTGAAGCCGGGAATGGAGATCGTGGCCCGGGTGCGGTACGGGATACCGCTGTCGGCCCTCAAGCCTGAGGAATTCGTGGGTGAGCTTGATATTCCGCTGTTGCTCACGCACTCGGAGGACGACGACAGGATTGCCACTGACCACTCAGAACGTATCGCAGCGGCGGCAACGCACCCTGAGACTCGATTGAAGTCATTTCCGTCCGGTGGTCACAGCGCGGCATTTAGTGACCACCCTGTCGCGTATCTCGACGCGGTGACGGAGTACTTTCATTGGCGCTTCGAAAGTGGCTCAGCCAATTGACACTTTTGCCCGTCCGCGCCTAGAATAAGCCGCCTTTACCGGCTTTGGTGGGCAAATTTTTGGGGGTTAACGTGGCCACTCGCGCTTTCATACTGGTAGAGACTTCCGTTGGCAAGACGCAGGAAGTTGTCAATGAACTCAAGAAGGTTCCTGAGATGACATCCGTTGATGCGGTGACGGGCCCGTACGACGTCATTGCGACGATCGAAGCGGAGGACCTCAATACGGTCGGCAGCCTTGTTGCTAGCCGCATCCATACGATTGGGGGCATTCTTCGCACCGTCACTTGCCTCTCAGTCTCACTCTGATCTGACTCGAACACGGCACGGTAATGCGACCGTGTTTCGCGGGGAATTGTTGGATACGGGGCGAATCTGAGCAGAATGCGACGCGTCAGGCGACGTAGAAGCGGGGAGAACGGCAATGGATTTCCGATTTTCTCAAGAAGACGAAGCGTTTCGTCAGGAAGTAAGGGAATTCGTCAACGCCGAATGGGACCCGAAAGGCTACGACTCTGTTGGCGCGTCCATCGCGTCCTATGATCTCCACACCCACGAGGCGATAGACCTCGTCAAGGAATGGCAGCTCAAACTGGCCGATAAGGGTTGGTGGACGCTGCATTGGCCGGAGCAATTTGGTGGAATGGGCGCGCCCATCTCCCGCCAGCTCATTTACCGCGAGGAGATGGCCTATTGGGGCGCGCCCTCATCCGGGGCAAGCGATCTAGTTGGGCCCGTCCTGATGTACCACGGCAATGAATGGCACCGCGACGACTTACTGCCCCATTACGCCACCGCCGAGATCGAGTTCTGCCGATTGCTGTCCGAGCCCGGCGCGGGCTCAGACCTTGCGAGCGTACAGACGCGGGCCGTCGAAGACGGCGACGATTTCGTTGTCACGGGCCAGAAGATTTGGACGTCCATGGCGGAGATGGCCGATTACGGGCAGGCGCTTGTTCGGACGGACCCCGAGGCGGCGAAACACCGCGGCCTGACCTATCTCATCATCGATATGAAATCCCCGGGCATCATCCTTCGTCCGTTGTATGACATGTTGGGACGCCGCCGCTGGAGCGAGGTCTTCATGGATGAGGTTCGCGTTCCAAAGCGCAACATGGTTGGCGAGGTTAACCGCGGCTGGTACGCGACTATGACGCACTTGTCGTTTGAGCGTTCCAACATCGGCGGTCCCGCGCGGATGCTGCGCACCGTTGAGGAGTTCATAGACTATGCGCGAGACGCCAAGGTAAACGGGCAGCCGCTGCTTGATGACGTGCGCGTTAGGCACATCCTGGCCGACATGCGGCTGCAGATTGAAGTGGCGCGCATGATCTCCTATCGCGTGGCGTGGATGCAGACGCGAGGGGAGATTCCCGTCAAGGAGTCGTCTCAAACCAAGCTGTGGGGAGACGCTCTGCACCAAGGCATCTACCGGGGAATCGCGTCTATCTTGAATGACTATGGTCAGTTGCGCCCGGAGGACAAGTGGTCGCCGGCGGGCCGATTCATGGGTGTGAACTCGATTCTCGCAACGGGACTAAGCATCGGCGGCGGCACGCGAGAAGTGCAGAAAAACATCATCGCGCAGCGGGCGCTCGGCCTTCCGCGGTAACCTATCTGCCCCACAGCCGCCTGGATAACTAGACCGCAAATCGTCTGAGCACCTGTAGGGAGCGCACTGTCTAACCGACCCATATTCGCCCGTTTCCGCTGACGTTTCACGATGGTTCGCGTGGTATGCTGACACCGATTGGGAGCAAGTAGGATTTCACATTAGGCGGTTCGCAAGTGACGGCGCTTTTTGGACGCGCGCCAGTGGGGAGGCAGACAACAATGGATTTCACGTTTGCGCCGGAAGATGAGGCATTTCGACAGGAAATTCGAGAATTTGTGCGACGCGAATGGGACGCGAAGGACTACAACACGGACCTCAACGTCTTCGGCTATGACTTTGACAGTGCCGAGTACCGCGAGGACGCAAAGGCGTTCCAGAAGAAGCTTGTTGAGAAGGGCTACTGGACCATGGCATGGCCGCAGGAGTACGGCGGTCAGGGCCTTCCGTTGTCCCGACAGGTCATCTATGCGGATGAGCTTGCCTATGCAGGCGCGCCGCAGGGCAGCCCCAGCGCCAACATCACCGGCGCGATGATGTACCACGCCGAAGAGTCCATCAAGAATGAGTTCCTCCCCAAGATGGCATCGAATGATATTGACTGGGCGCAGGGCTTCTCAGAGCCCAACGCCGGCACGGACCTGGCAAGCCTGACCACGCGCGCCGTCGAGGACGGAGATGATTTCGTCGTGACGGGCCAAAAGATTTGGTCATCCGGCTCCCACTACGCCAACTGGTATCACGTGCTCACTCGAACAGACCCCTCCGCGCCCAAGCATCGCGGTATCACATACCTGATCATGCAGTTGAAGGACGATGATGGCGCGCAGATGCCCGGCATCACGCTCCGACCGCTCTATGACATGTTCGGCCGCCGACGCTGGAATGAGGTCTTCATGGATGAGGTTCGTGTTCCGAAGCGGCAGGTCATCGGCGAGGTCAACCGCGGCTGGTACGCCGCCATGACCACGCTCAACTTTGAGCGCGCGGGCGGCACGGGCGCGAGAAATGTTGCCGTGCTGGAGAAGTTCCTCGATATGGCGAAGGACCTCAAGTTCAACGGCGAGCCTGTGCTCAATGATCCGCACGTCCGCCACCAACTTGCAGACCTGCGCATCCGGGTCGAGACGGGCCGGATGTTGTCGCTGCGCCTCATCTGGCTGCAATCCAAGGGCGAAGTGCCGCAGTCCGAGAGCCTGATCGCCAACCTGTACTCCTCGATGATGGCGAAATTCAACTTCTGGCCTGCCCTGGCACACATCATGGGGCCCTATCGCGCCCTGCTCCAGGGTGAGAAGCGCTCCCCGGACAACGGCATGTACGGCACGAACTACGCGCTGTCCATGGTGACGGGGTATGCAGGCGGCGGCGGCATCCTGCTCGCGCCGGGCCTGATTGCCCAGCGCGGCCTCGGGCTTCCGAGGTAGCCGTAGAATCCTCAACAGAGAAACGAAGGGATCGGGGCGGCATTGCCGCCCCGATCTTCTTTTTGCCACTGCGGACGAGGTGTGCAAACATCAACGTTGTTCAGTCAAAGTGAACTCTGAATCGCCCATGCGATTGTGCATGGCCGGGAGAGGCAAGCCATGGCAGTGATGAGCGGCGGGGAAGCCCTTGTTGCGTCTCTGGTTCGAGAGGGCGTTGAGGTTGTTTTCGGGATTCCCGGAATTCATATGTCCGGGATCGTGGCCGCCCTGCGAGATGAGCCATCCATTCGGCTGATAACGACACGACATGAGCAGGGCGCTACGCATATGGCGGACGGGTACGCGCGTGTTTCGGGCAAGCCGGGGGTTGTACTCCTCGTGCCAGGCGCGGGACTCTACAACGCCGCCTCTGCCTTCGCAACTGCATACGCTCGATCCTCGCCGATTCTTGCGATTGTCGGCCAGATCCCCCGAGCACAGATTGGCAAAGGGATCGGCGCGGTTCATGAAGTCCTTGATCAGGCCGAGGTAGTCCGCCCTGTAACCAAGTGGCGTCGCCATGTGCTGCGACCTCGCGAGGCGCCGGATGCCGTCACAGAGGCATTTCGACAGATGCGAACAGGCCGCCCGCGACCCGTCCTCATCGAGATGTCGCCGGAAACGGGCGTTGAGCGCGAAGATGTCGTCCTGCGCGAGCCCGCTCCTGTATCGCATATTGTGCCGAGTGCAGATGACCTGCGCAGGGCCGTTCGGGTGATGATGGATTCGCGTCTGCCAATAATCTACTCAGGTGGCGGTGTGGCGCAGTCCAATGCGGAAGGTGCGCTGGTTCGGCTCGCAGAGGCGACGAATATCCCCGTTGTTACGTCAAGCGGCGGCAAGGGGACGATTCCTGATGACCATCCCTTTTCCTATGGGTCATGCTTCGGCCCGCGCGCCGAGATGGATGAGATGAACCAGATCTACGAGGTTCTTGCCTCCGCCGATGTCGTCATAGGGATTGGAGCGCGATTCTCCATGGGCAACCCCGCCGGAGAAACATCCACCCTGATCAATATCAATATCGACGACTCGGAGCTGACCCGGGTTCAGTCGAATACGATCCCCCTTCACGGAGACGCGGGCGCAACGATAGAGGCCCTGCTGCCGCTGCTTGCGGAGGCGGGGGCGGCGGATCGACCGTCCCCCGAAGAGGCCGTCGAGGTGACGAAGAGGCTCATCGCCTACTACGACATTCGTGATACCGAGCCGCAGTATCCCATCATGGAGATGATGTGGAATACCTTGCCCGAGGAGACCGTCATTGCCTGGGACGTTACGCAATTCGGCTACTACGCGCGGTCGCACTATCGGGTGAATCGCCCAAAGACATACATCGATTCCGGTTATTCCTTCAACCTGGGGTATGCGTTCCCAACGGCCATGGGCATCAAGGAGGCACGACCTGATGTGCCCGTCCTGTGTGTGAGCGGCGATGGCGGATTCATGTTCAACGCGGTCGAGTTGGCGACGGCCGTGCAGTATGGCATCAACATCGTCACCGTAGTATTCCGGGATGACTCATACGGCAATGTCGCCCGCGACCTGGATACCTACTTCGGCGGCACGTACGGGACTGAGTTGAAGAACCCCGACCTTGTCAAGTTTGCGGAATCGTTCGGAGCTGTGGGAATTAGAGCGAAGAGTCCGGAGGATTTGGAAACGCTTCTGCTTGAGGCCCTGTCCCTCAATGCGCCGGTCGTGATCGATGTGCCGCTGACGGACCTTTCGCTGCCCCGCGCCAAGATGTTCAGAGGCCAGATGCAGCCGCCCTGGACGATGCCTCAAGAAGGACTGCTTGATACATAGGCGGGCGCGGAGGGAAGAACCTGTGAGTCGACATGATGTGCTGTTTCTGCTGCTGCTCGGTATCGCGCTTCTGGCCCTTGTTCTTGGGGCCGCAGGCTGCCTGAACAGGGAAGATGCGGGTGTGGAGCCAGGGGACTCGACAGAACCGCATGTGGGAATGGCGGTTTTTCAGGCGAACTGCGCTGAATGCCACGGCGTTGCTGGAGAGGGTCATGCCGATTGGCAGAACAGGAATCCCGATGGAACCCTGCGTCCCCCACCCCTGAACGGAGACGGCCACACCTGGCACCACGCCGATGGAATTCTGTACCGCATTGTCGACCAGGGCGGCGCGATTCCGAGCCAACCGGATTTCAAGAGTGGGATGCCAGCCTTTGGCGAGAAACTCAGCGATCAGGAAATCATTGATGTGCTGCTCTATATCAAAACTCTCTGGCACGGAAAAGTGTATTCCGACGTATCCATCGAAGACCTCCAGGCGCGGAGAAGCATCGCCGATCCGTTTCCGGCTGCTGCGAGTTGATCCGCATCAATCCGGCAAAAGCCCTCCACCCGCTGTATGATTAGCGCGACATAAGGGGAGCCGCACGACCCCGTTGGGCCGGCGGCAGGGGAGTATGTTATGGATTTCAGGTTCTCTACTGAGGATGAGGCTTTTCGGCAGGAGGTCCGCGATTTCGTCCGCAGCGAATGGGACGATCAGGGCTATGACCTTGTCTCAACGATGAACACGTCGTTCCACCTTGATGACAACGCGGCTCTGGAACTCCAGCACCAGTTTGAGCAGAAGCTTGTCCAAAAGGGCTGGTGGACGATGCACTGGCCGAAGGAGTTTGGCGGACAGGACGCGGGCATCGAGCGTCAGCTTGTCTACCGCGAGGAGATGGCCTACCAGGGCGCGCCGTCTGCGCTTGGCGGCGGACTCGTTGCGCCCCTCCTGATGATCCACGGGCAGGATTGGCAGAAGGAGTATTTCATTCCGCGCCTCGCCAACGGCGAGTTCGAGTTCGCGCAGGGATTCTCGGAGCCGAACGCCGGCTCCGATCTGGGTTCCCTCACCACGCGCGCAGTGGCGGACGGCGACGACTTTGTGATCAACGGCCAGAAGATATGGACGTCAACAGCGCACCATCCCCGTGCCAAATGGGGACACATCCTGGTGCGGACTGATCCGGACGCTGCCAAGCATCGCGGAATCTCCTACTTCCTCATTGACATGGAAAGCGAGGGCATCTCACTGCGGCCTTTGTACGACATGCTTGGCCGCCGCCGGTGGTCGGAGTGGTTCCTGCAGGATGTGCGGATTCCGGCCCGCAACCTCGTTGGTGAACTCAACCGAGGGTGGTACGCCGCCATGACGACGCTGTCTTTCGAGCGCGCTTCGGTGGACATCCCGGCATCCTTGCTCCGTGAATGGGAGAAGGTTCTCGACTACTTGCGGACGACGAACATGAACGGCGAGCCGTTCACCTCAAATCCCATCGTGCGAAATGAGATGGCAGACCTGCGGGTTTATATCGAGCTGGGGCGAATGCTTGCCTATCGCGTCGCGTGGATGCAGACCAAGGGCCTGATGCCGCAGGCGGAGGGCTCTCTGGCCCGCGTGTGGGCCGGTGAGGCGACGCAGCGCGTGTTCCGAACGGCCTCCCGCCTCATGCAGGACCTGGGGACGCTGATCCCCGGCGGCCCTGAGCGATGGACGCCGATGGGCGGCTATGTGGGCGCGAACCACTACCTCTCGACGGGTAGAACGTTCGGCGGCGGCGCAAAGGAGATCCAGCGCAACATCATCGCGCAACGGGGTCTGGGACTGCCGCGGTAGTTGTACAACCGAAGCAGCTTCACAAATAACGGGGAAAGATGGATTCCTATAGCGACGAAACTGAGGTAACGCCTGTTCAACTGGCTGTGGTGGCGCTGGGAGTTGTTGCGTTCTCGACTGGCCACGGCCACGGGATGAACTTACGGGCTGGCGGAACGCCAGCAGGCAAGGCCATCTTGGATGAGAAAAACCACGATATCTGGATTGCCATTTACGACATTGCTCTGAAATCTGTCGTAATGGATGACCTGTTCGCGGTGGAAGAAATTGATAAACGTGTCGCCAATGTTGTAGATGCAATCTCCAGCGAATTGCCAGAGCTGTTGACCGACAAAGGCCGGCGAGAACAAATTAGAGAGAACTTTCATTCCAGAATCCCGGACAAGATTGTTCATTCAGTGGCGACAGAAATTGCGGCATTAAACTTGGGAGCTTGGGCGTCCCTGACAGGGAGAAAGTTAGGGATTGCCAAGTCCACTTGGGTGCCACCGGCGTCTATATGGGTGGACATCTTTGAGGCCGCACGTGAGGGAGCGATGCTGGGAGCGCGGATAGGGGCCCAGCGGATAGAATCACATAGATTTCAAGATGGGGAGATAGAAGAGATAGAAGTTGACGACTTGATCAAGACCATGAAGACGGTGTCAGCACAAAAGGCTACCGAAGTAACTGCCCCGTTGAGTATCACATCGAGTGCCATAGCGGGAGCCGAGGAGGAACGGGAGACACGTGCTCATAGACAGCGCGGACTATCCCGCCTCTGGAACTTTCTGAAGGGATAGACAAAGCTCTACTGGCTTCGTCTTTCACGGTAGCTGTACCCTAAATGGCGAGACTCTACCGTTTTCCTATAGTTCTTTATGACCTCCCAAAACAAGACTTATTACGAGATTCTGGGCGTCAGTGAAGAGCCAGTTTCGAGGAGATTCGCACGGCCTTTCGCGAGCGTGCGCGAGAGTTCCATCCCGACCGTAACTCCAGTCCCGACGCCGTGGAACGTATGCAGGAAGTCAATGAAGCATACGAGGTCCTGAGGGATGAGGGACAGCGGGCGGCGTATGACCGGATGCATCGCACTCTTGGAGTGTCGGCTGAAGAACTAGCCCGCGCAAAGGCAATAGCTGCCATGGTCTTGGGCCATATGGCTTTCGGCCTAGGATTTGCGGTAGGAGCGAGAATATCTAATCACTGGACCGAGAGGATTCACCGACTAGAGGATATCCCCACCGGCGTTTGGCACGCTGGGTACGAAGTCGCCTTGGAATCGGCGCTCACGGGGAGGAGTGAATCCGAAATACGACAGGCGGCTTTGGATGCCGCGTGGCACGCAGTGCAGTTTGAATCGGCCAGATTGATGTACCGTCATGCATTGGCAGAGCGGTCGCCAACCTTTACCGAGAGCTTTGCGGTAGACATTGAAGTCAACATTCTCGGCTCCACTGCTGCGGTTATCGGTTTCGCTCTTGGGCGGCAGAATATCCAGGAGAGCCTGCCAGCATCGGTGTGGAGTCAAGCGGACGAAGCGATTAGGCGATCTGTTACCAGGTCGATTCAGTTGCGCGGGGGTGTCGTTACGCCGCAAATGCTTCGCGACAACACATTCATAAGCTCTGTCTTCGATGGCGCAGCGCAGGAAGCGAATAGAGTGCTTCGGCCACACGCGGAGGCCATTGGCCGCCGAATAGGCAGGTCGCCAAACAGAGGTGGAGCGGGAGGCGTAAGAGAACAGAATGGTGCCTCAGGTTGCCTTGGCAGCCTAATAGTCATTGCAATCCTGATTGGCGTACTCTTCCTCGTTGGTACCATATGCGATTTTCTCGGGTCTTCCGGCCCTACCCCAACGCCGACTGCCCAACCTACCGTAGCCGCTACCTCCACTCCTTTTGCGACGAGAGTACCGACCCCGATCCCCGGAGTTGGTGAGTGTCTGGATCCCATACTTTTAAACCGCACGCCATGTAGCACTCAAGGCTCACTACTCATCGTTGGTGAGTATTACTTTCCGACAGAGGCAAGCTATCCAAGCGAGATTAGGTTCGCTAGCGTTGCCCGCTCTCAATGCCCAACACGAGCAACCACTTACGTATATCCTAACCGAAGGTCATGGGGGTCTGGAGACAGAACCATGTGGTGCGTTCGCTGAGTGTGCACTTGGATCATTGCAGTAGTCTTGGAGTGAAGATTCCAGCGAGGGAGCAAGGATCACCACCATGATGGAGCGCGAATGGACGCAGTGCGCGTACTGCGCCGACCCGTTCACTGACTTTGGGCCGAAGCCCAACTGGGAACACGTGATTCCGCTTGATCGCGGCGGGTGCGATCACCTCGCCAATTTGGTGCAGGCGTGCCCGGACTGCAATCGCGCCCTGACGGGCCAAAATGAGCGTGGCACGATGACGCCTCTCGAATGGTGGGCGCGTCAGGAATGGTTCCGTGACGGCCCTGAAGACGTGACATCGTTCGACTACGCCGGCTGGACACAGGAGCAGCGACGGGATGCCCTGAACCGCGCCGCGTATTGGGAGGCGCGCGCCCGCTGGCACCTCCAATTCGAGTGCACCACTAAACCTCACTCGCAGATCTCACCTCTGCACCACGAGTAACGCGGACTGGCCGCCCTTTACCCTGCCTACTGTCGGTGCTAGAGTGCGCCTAGCTTTGAAACGATAACCGTCGCCAACCCGTAGGCTGGCGCGGTGAACGCCATCGCGCGGGCGATGGGTGGGGCAGGAGGCACTCGATGGATTTTCGAGAGGATCCCAAGGATCAGGCGTTTCGCGCAGAGGTGCGCGACTTCATCAATAGCAATTGGGACAACAAGGGCTTTGACGGCCACAGCATGGCCGTCCGCTCCTGGGACTTCGATATGCAGGAGTCCCGCGACAACGATAAAGACTTCGTGAAGAAGCTTGTCGACAAGGGCTGGTACACGATGACGTGGCCAAAGGAATTCGGCGGCACGGACTATCCCGTTAACCAGCAGTTCATCTACAAGGAGGAACTGGCATACGCCAACGCGCCGGGCGGCTCACCGCAGTCCAACATCACCGGCGCGCTCATGTTCCATGCCTCCGATGAGGTGAAGGACGAGTTCCTGCCGCGCATGGCCAACGGCGACATCGAGTGGGCGCAGGGTTTCTCGGAGCCGAACGCTGGCACGGATCTCGCTTCTCTCCAGACGCGTGCTGTTGAGGATGGTGACGATTTCGTTATCACCGGCCAGAAGATATGGTCGTCCGGCGCGCATCTCGCGGACTGGTATCACGTGCTTGTCCGCACTGACCCGGAGGCGCCAAAGCACCGCGGCATTACGTATCTGCTCGTCAATTTGAAGGACGAGCAGGGGTCGCGACCGGACGGACTGACCCTGCGGCCGCTGTACGACATGATGGGACGGTGGCGCTGGTGCGAGGTCTTCATGGACGGTGTGCGCGTACCCAAGAAGTACGTGCTCGGTGAGGTCAACCGCGGCTGGTACGCCGCCATGACCACGCTGAACTTTGAGCGCACTGGCACGGAGGGCCCCGTCCGCCACATCGGCATCCTTGAGCGATTCATGGATCTGCTCAAGGACACGAAATTCAACGGTCAACCCATCTTGGAGGACCCGTTGGTGCGCCACAAGCTGGCCGACCTGCGTGTCACCATCGAGGCAGACCGCCAGCTGGCCAACCGCGTGGCGTGGATGCAGGCGCGCGGCGATGTGCCGCAGCATGAGGGCGCGATCTCAGGCTATCGCAACCAGGTGACGGCGAAGCTGCACTTCTGGCCTACACTCGCCAAAATCATCGGAGACTACGGCATCCTGAATCGTGGCGAGGACAGGGCGCCCCATAACGGCTATTACGGCGCGTACAACGCCATCTCACTCTCGCTGGGATTCGGCGGCGGCGGCGGCATCCTGCTGGGCCCGAACATCATCGCCCAGAGAGGTCTGGGACTGCCGCGGTAACAGTACATACGGCATTCACAGCCGCTTGGTACGTCACGCACTCCCGCGCCCTGACAAGGGCGCGGGAGTCTCATTTTTGTGCCCA
>JAPOOK010000059.1 GCA_026713485.1 Chloroflexota bacterium
CTTACGGTATGACTTCCCCGGTGCTTTACCCATTTCTTCGCTCATTCCCTATTTGATTTATAGTAGCAGTGTACTAAAAATTGGCAAGGAATACAAGAGGCTTTGTACACAGGTATATAAGTCCCTTTGTTTACCATTGCGCGCCAGGCGGGGCAATGGTTCCGTGGCATGTGACGCATGGTATGAATGGGGCGATCCTCGTCCTGCCACGTGATGGCCTGCGAGACCCCGCCGGAGACCCTTTGCGCTATGAACGCGCATATTACATTGGTGAACAGGACTATTACATCCCCCGCGATGAGAACGGTGAATTCAAACGCTATGAGAATCCCGCGGACTCAATCAATGATGATATCGAGGCCATGCGGACGCTCATTCCGTCCCACGTCGTTTTCAATGGTGTCACCGGCGCGCTACAAGGCGATGGACAGTTGACCGCAAACGTGGGCGAGAACGTGCTCATCGTCCATGCGCAGTCGAATCGACAATCCTACCCGCACCTCATTGGCGGCCATGGCGACTTTGTCTGGGAGCGAGGCGATCTGGGCAGTCCTCCACGCGTCGACCAGGAGAGTTGGGTGATCGGGGCAGGCTCGGCGGGCGTATCGGTTCACACCCTGAACCAGCCGGGTACGTACGTCTACCTCTCGCACAACTTGATTGAGGCATTCCTGTATGACGCAAAGGCTATTCTCACGGTGGAGGGCGAGTGGAACAACGATTTGATGGAGCAGTTGACGCCGCCCCGGGATATCACCTGACTGGCGGGCAAGTGCATGATTGAGTCGTTGTGCTGAAGGTGGAGGTGAACTAGTGCTGTTCAGGGCCGTCGTGCTCATTGCAATTGCCATCGTTATGATTTCCGTGGCGTGCGGCGATGCCGATCCGGAGGCCACGCCACAGCCAACCGAGGCGCCAACGCAAACCGTCTCGCCCGCCAACGGTTCCGGCGACGTGGTGAGGGTTGAGAATTGGGACATCGGCGGCAGCGGGGAGTACATCTTTGTGCCGTCTGAGTTTCAGTTTAGCGTTGGAGAGACGGTGACCTTTGAGATGTCGGCAGAGACGGAGGTGCATACCTTCACGGTGGAGGAGTTGGGCATCGACGAGATCATCGGGCCGGGTCAAACGATCACGTTCACCCACACATTTGACAGAGCCGGCGAATTCGAAGTCACCTGCACGCCCCACTTGGCATTCGGCATGACCGGAACCATCATCGTTTCCTAGCTGTTCAGCCTGCTCGGGAGGAGACAGAGCCGCATTCGGTCTCCCGACCGAAGCGGGTTCAGGGCAAAAACCACCTGCCCTGCGCTGTAGAGTAGGATTGAGTATTGCTCCTGATTGGGGTTCAACGTGGATGGAGGTCTCGAACGATGGTCAGCAAGTTTTTGGGGTTTATGAAGAAGGAAGAGCCGGCGGAGGATCCGGTCTGCCACATGATGGTCAGTCCTAGCAAGCCGCCCGGAGGCTCTTATGATCATGAGGGGACGACGTATTACTTCTGCGGCCCGGGCTGCCGTGTTGCGTTCTCCAAGGAGCCACAGGCGTATCTGAGCGGCGAAAAGAGTATGGACATGTAGGGAGATCTCGGTTGTTCACGAGTAGTTTCCTCACACTCTTCCGCAAAGCGACCCGATTCAAGAGATCGGGTCGTGGTGTCATTTCAACAAAGAAATCGGACAGTCGCCGCATGGCGGCGCCATGGCTTTGGCTTGCAGGGATTTTGGCCGTTGCGCTGATCGGTGCGGCCTGCGATGACTCCACGCCAGAGACGACAGGATCGCCGGATGCCCCGACGTCGACACCAGTCATCGACTTGGCCCCAACTGAAACGCCAATACCAACTGCAACTGCGACCATATTGCCATTGCCCTCGGCCACTCCCGTCCCGCCAACCGCCACGCCCACTGAGATACCTGAACCTTCGTGTGTGCTTGATCCGCCGGAGCTCGATCATCCGACCATCTCGGCGAGCGATGAGGCATGGCGTTTCCTGTTTGATCTGACGCGGGAATTCAGTCCTCGGGAGAGCGCGACTGACGAGGAATACGCGGCAGGTGAAGAGCTGAACTGCGTGCTCACTGAGATTGGCTATACCACTGAATTCCAGGATTTTCAGCGGCTGGTGAACACCGTGTCCTCGGTTGTTGTGGGTCCCGAAGCGCCGGCCGGCCTGGAGGCGATCCAATCTCTGCCCATTACGGATTCCTTTGAGGGAGAGGCTACCGGCGAGTTGGTCTTTGTTGGCTTGGCGCTGGAAAGCGATGTTGGTGAGCAACGGCTTGACGGCAAGGTTGCCCTGATTGAACGCGGAACAATTACATTCCAGGAGAAGGTGGAACGGGTTGAGGCTGCAGGCGCAGTCGGCGCGGTCATCTTCAATAGAGAGGACGCGTTGTTCCAGGGCGTCATGATAACTCCCGATGATGTGCCCGGCATACCGGCAGTCGGCATCAGCCGCGGGAATGGCCTAGCGCTACAGGAGGCAATCGAAAGCGGCGGCCTGGAAGTGACCGTCGGTGTCGAGACTTTCTATCAGCCGTCGCGCAACCTGATTGCTGAGAAACCGGGCGGGCCGGACGGGCAGGGCGTTGTCATCGTCGGCGCGCACTATGACACCGTTCATCTCACGGAAGGCGCCAATGACAACGGTTCCGGCCTGACGGCGCTCATGGCAATCGCCAACAACATCATCGACGCTGACTACCCGTTCGGTGTGCGGCTGCTGTTCTTCGGGTCAGAAGAAGTTGGGCTAGTCGGCAGCAGGCACTACGTGGAGCAACTGACCGAAGAGGAGCGTTCCGAGATCATCGCGATGATTAACTATGATTCCGTCGGTTCCGGCACAAGAATCGAGGTACGGGGAGAAGAGGTGCTCACCGGCGCGGCGATGTCGGCAGCGGGACAGATGGACATATCCTTCGCCGGCTACTTGACCAGGCATATTTCGAACAGTGATCATCGACCGTTCGATGACGCAGGCGTGCCGGTCATCATCATCACGGCGGACGATGTCTCGCGTATCAACTCGCCGCGCGACACTCTGGATTTTGTCGACTCACAACTGGTTGTCTGGGCGGCGGGCATCGGTATCGGTATTCTGGATCACCTTGCGGAAACCCATCGGAATTAGACGCCATTTTCGAGGTTATGCTGGTTCCGTACTGTAGAGATTGAAGAGAACAAGACCGATCAGGGAGTAGCTGCCATGACCACTGCGGCGCGTGAATTTGATGTGATCGTGATCGGGACGGGATCCGGCGTGGCCATCGCGGATTCCGCTGCCGCGGAGGGCCTGACCGCTGCCATCGTGGAGAGCGGGCCATTCGGCGGCACCTGTGTGAATCGCGGGTGCATTCCCTCCAAGCAGCTCATCCACTCTGCTGACGTGATGGAGATCATCGACAAGGCAGCAGATTTCGGCATCATTGCGCACGTGGATGCTATTGATTGGGACAAGATTATCAGCCGCGTCATTTCCGAGGCGGACGACTCAGCCAATACTGTCGAGTCCCGCTACCACGGAAATGACAAGGTGGCTATCTACAAGGGCGAGGGACGGTTCGTCGATTTCAAGACGATGGAGGTCAACGGCGAGCGGATAACCGCGCCGAAGATCATGGTCGCCGCCGGTAGCCGCCCCGTCGTGCCGCCCATTCCGGGCATCGATGGCGTGCCGTACCTGACGTCTGATGAAGCGCTGCGGTATGACAAGCAGCCGGAGAAGCTCATCGTTGTGGGCGGCGGGTTTGTAGGCATTGAGCTTGCCCACTTCTACGGCGCGCTCGGTACCGACGTGACCATCGTGCAGCGCGGGCCAACGCTGCTGCCCATCGAGGATGAGGATGTGGCGCGCCGATTTACGGACCTTGCCAAGCGCAAGTACCGGGTGATTCTCGATGCGGAGACGCGCAGCGTGTCGCACAACAACGGCGAAATCTCCCTGGAAATTACGACACCGAGTGGCGATCAAACGATCATCGGCGATACGCTGCTGCTGGCGACGGGACGGCGACCGAACTCAGACCGGCTCGACCTGGACAAGACGGGCGTCCAGATGAATGCGCGCGGGCTGGTAGTTGTGGATGAATACCTTGAGACGAACGTGCCGGGTATCTGGGCGCTGGGGGACGTGGTGGGGCGCTACCAGCTCAAGCACAACGCGAACTGGGAGTGGTGGCACGCCGACCACAACATGTTTGATCGTGGGCCAAAGGCTGCCGTGAACTATCATGCGATGCCGCACGCCGTGTTTGCCTCGCCACAGATAGGCGCGGTTGGCATGACGGAGCAGCAGGCTCGAGACGAGGGTGTGCCGTACGTGCTGGGAACATATGAGTATGCGTGGTCGGCCCACGGCATCGCTATCGGGGATCTGACGGGCTTCGTTAAGATCATCGCGCACGCGGAGACACGGGAGATTCTTGGGGCGCACATTATGGGCACGGACGCGGCGACGTTGATCCAGGACATCGCCAACGGTATGCGGATCGGCCTGACCACGGATGTGTATTCGCAGGGCATCTATGTGCATCCCGCCGCGCCGGAGGTGGTCTACCGCGCGATGCGCTCCGTGCCCGGTACAAAGTTCCCTCCCATGCAGCCGAACGCCTAATTGATACTCGTTTCCCCTTGCCATTGCGTGTGTAGTGGACTAGTGTAGCCGCGTGCGGCAACTGTAGAGCCGGAACCACAGATGGGAGGCACTATGAATTCCGAGGATCGAGCCACACGGAAAACCAGGGCGGCAGGTCTGGCGTTTATGGTCGGACTTGTCGTGACGATGATCGCGTCATTCTTCCTGCCGGGTGGATTCATCATTGAATACACGGATCCGGCGGATTACGCCGCCTCGGTTGCCGTGTTGGCGGACTATGCAAACCTGGGTCACGTGGTTACGACAGTGTCAATTATCGGGATGCTGTTGATGATTGGAGGGGTGATTCGGCTCTATAGCGTCTCCGAAGGCGAAGGAGCCCTGGCCCAGCCTATCCTCAGATTCGGCATCATTCTGACCGTGATTGAGTGGTCAATTGTCGTCCTTGGACACGGCGAACGGCACCTCCTGATTCACCTCCTGCAGCGCGGTGAAGGGGACACCCTGAGCGCCGACGTGATGGCGCAATATGATGCGCTGGTGATCGGCGGGTACGCGGACATGGTTGGTGGATTCCTCGCCTTCCTGTTCATCTTCCCGTTTGCCTCGTTCCTCCTGGGACTCGGCTTGTCCTCACGGTTCAGCAGCTTTGACATATACAAGATTGCGTCCTACCTGCTGATGCTGGTTGGAATCGTTGGCTTCGTGGTCATCATGACAGGCATGCACTTCCCGGACATTGATTTGCAGCCTCTGCTGGTCGTCAACAACCTGAACCTGACTGTGGGAGCGGTGGCGCTGTTCATCATCGGCCTCGGCATGTACCAGGGCCGCAGCGAGCTCTCCTCGGAGGGTTAGGCTTACCCGTCAGTCCACACTGACTGAACACGGAACAGGAAACCCTGCCGCCCCCTTGATAAGGGGGCGGCAGGGTGGTTTTTGGGGGCATTAACCCCGCGGCGGGACAGGTCCACAGTTCCTGCTGCAAGCGGCAGCCTGTGGTAATTTGGCGATCAATCGTTGCGCCATTTTGGGAGGCTGTTACAAATGCAGGACCGATTCGTCGGGGATGTTGGTGACTTCGGGAAGTATGGGTTGCTTAGGTGGCTGTGTGGGGACAGAGGCGATGGGCGTCAGCTGCGGCTGGGTGTGATCTGGTACTACGTCGAGAGAGACGAGCCGCTGCCTGCGCTAGGGCAAGCGTTCAATTACCTCAGCACCCCAGGTCAACACGAGCGGCGCTTAATACAGCGCGCCCCGGAAGGATATGAGATTTTGCAGAACCTCATCAATGGCGGCCAGAGATCGGTCGAGGCGATTGAAGACTCTAAGGTGCTACCGGATAGTGCAATTTACTACCGCGATCCAGTCAACGCACCTTTGGCTAGGGACGGTTGGCTCACTCAGGGAATGCGTGCTGTGAAGGACTGCGATGTGGCCTTCCTGGATCCAGACAATGGCTTGGCGGTTACTCCTGATGTTGAGCATGCAACCTATGGCGAGGGGGCAGAAATCTATGGCGCGGGAAAGAGCCTTGTGATTTACCAACACTTTAGCCGGCAGGGTACGCATGAGGATCAAATTACGCACCACGCTGCCAATCTACGCCGCGTTCTAGGTATTCATGGACCACTGGGCGAGATAATTGCGCTGCACTTTCGTCGACTACCACCTCGTATCTACTTTGTCATCCCGAATCCCGCCAAGGAAAAGGTTTCCAGCCTCTTACGTGAGCGAACTGCTTCCTTCATGGAATCGTGTTGGGGCGACCATTTCACGCAAGTGGATTGCTGAGGGTGCTTCTGGCAGGCCCAACGGCCGGCTGGCCCGCCTTCGCGGGAATGACGGGTGTGTGCCGGGAATGGCGGATGGTTGGTGAGGTGCGGCTTTAGATTCCTCGGCTGCGCTCGGAATGACAGTGGATGGCGCTCAGAGTAACAGAGGATGGCGCTCCGGATGACAGGGCAATCTGTGGCCCTCGGGCCATGCGATGGATTCCGGCCTTCGCCGGAATGACAGGGGTGGCGCAAGGCTACCCCAACGCTTCTAATCCTTGGCTGATACCTCCGCTTCCAAGTCGTCGTCGTAGTCGGGTTCGGGCATCAGGACGAATTCGGGGTATGACTCCATGCCGAGTTCGCCGGCGTCCTGACCTAGTTCCTCAACCTGGCGCGACACCCTCGCGCTCAGCGTCATGTCCAGCGCCTTCCAGACGAGCCATGCGATGCCGAAGACCGTGACGCCGATGACGACGACGCCCAGCAGCTGGATGTGGAGTTGCGCGCCGACGGTAATGCTCGCCGCCAGCGTTCCCCAGATGCCCGCAAAGAGGTGGGCAGGGACTGCGCCGACGACGTCATCAATCTTGATGCGCTCAAGCAGTCGCAGCCCAACCGTGCAAACAAGTCCTCCCACAGCGCCAATGATGATGGCCCAATAGTGGTCGACAAAGTTGGGCGCGGCGGTGATAGACACAAGACCCGCAATTGCGCCGTTGAGAACGGCGAAGAGGTCCGTGCGGCCAAGGATGTACCGGGACGTAAAGAGTGCGACCAGCACACCGGATGCTGCGGAGAGATTTGTGTTCACCAGCACGATGCTCATCCAGATAGCATCGGTTGCGCCACCGAGGGCGAGCTGCGATCCACCATTGAATCCCAGCCAGCCGAACCAGAGGATAAAGACTCCTAAAGTTACGGAGATGATATTGGAGGGTGGCGTGGGACGGGCGCTGCCGTCGCGACGGAACTTGCCCAGCCGTGGGCCGATGACAATGAGACCGGCCAGGGCGGCCCAACCGCCGGTGCCGTGGACGATGGTGGAGCCGGCGAAGTCAGTGAAGCCGAGATCGCTCAGCCAGCCGCCGCCCCAGGTCCACGCTCCGACGAGGGGATAGATGAAGGCCGTGAGCGAGAGGGTGAATATGAAGAAAGACCACATCTTGACTCTCTCAGCGAGCGCGCCGGAGACGATGGAGGCCGTGGTGGCGACGAAGACCATCTGGAAGAACCAGTCGGACATACCGGCATAGGTGGAATCTTCCAGGACGCCTGCCGCCGAGGCTCCCGCTTCAGCTTCAAGCAGCGCAACCTCTGCCGCGGACGAACTGTAGGTGAGGGTGAACGTGCCGATGAGATCGCCAACGTTGAGCCCAAGGATGTTCAGATCGCGGCCAACGTCAACGTACATGAGGTTGTAGCCAATGATGTAGTAGGCGAGGCCTGCGATCGAGTAGAGGCCGATGTTCTTCATGCAGATCATGGCGGCATTCTTTGTCCGAACGGAACCGGCCTCCAACATGGTGAAGCCGGCGCACATCCACATGACGAGCGCGCCCCAGATGAGGAAAGAAAGGGTGTTGAAGACGAAGGAGGTCTCCTGTTCAACACCCACTGCGTGCGCGACGCCGGGCCGGAGAAGCATGAGCACGAGGGTCGCGATGGCGCTCGCGGCGAGGATGGTGGGGATGCGTTGATTGGTCATCAACCACTGCAAAGTTCTCATCGCACGCTCCTTCCAATGGGCCGGGTATATCAGAGCTAACGGTTATTCGGACTCTAGCACTATCGCAGGAGTGGCGCACGAGTATATGAGACCTCGCCCCGAATCATGCACGGACATGCTTTCGCGGGAAAGGCGAGTGAGGGTTATTCAGATTGTGGCGTGGAGGGCGAGCAGGCTTTCGCCTGCTTCCGGCGGCGTACCGGAACCGCCGAGCGGGCAGTCCGCAGCGCGGCCGGGACCGTGGTAGTCGCTGCCGCCGAGCGCGAGCAAGCCATGTTCATCGGCGAGCGACTTAAGGCGTGCCCGTAAATCGTCCGAATAGAGGCCGTAGTAGACTTCCATGCCTGCAAGACCTGCCTCTACCCATCCCGGAAGCAGGGACTCCACCTGCGGCGTTTCGTCCGGGTGAGCGAGGACCGGCAAACCGCCGTACTGGCGTATCAGGCGAAAAGCCTCTTCCGGGAGCATCTTGCGGCGGCCGCTGTAGGCGGGGCCGTCGTTGCTGATGTAGCTATCGAATGCCTCACGGATGCTTGGGACGTGGCCCGCTTCCATGAGCGCCTGGGCGATATGCGGACGGCCTATCGCGCCGTCGCCCGCTATCTCCACGACGCGCTCCCATGACACGGGCACGCCGAGGTTTCCAAGGTTCTCGACCATACGCATGGCACGGCCAACACGGTCGTCGCGGAATGAGGCCAGCGTTGCCTGCAGTTCTGTGTTGTCGACGTCAAAGAGGTAGCCGAGGATGTGCGCCTCGCCCTCTTCTACATCCGTTGAGATCTCAATGCCGGGAATGAGCGTCAGACCGGGGTGTTGTGCCGCTGCCTGCTGCGCTTCGGCAAGCCCCTCCGTGGAGTCGTGATCCGTCAGCGCAAGATAGGTCACGCCCGCCGCCGCCGCCTGGTGGACAAGCTCTGCGGGCGGGAGGATGCCGTCCGAGATGGTCGAGTGGGTGTGTAGGTCGGAGCTCATTCGCTGTCGGCGCAGTCCATGCGCCGTATGGAGAGAGCGAGGCCGGTTGTATCATCTGTCTCGATAAGGACGGAATTGAATCGGCTGGGACCGCTACCGACGTTGAGGCGAACGGGAATGCCGGTCAGAAATCGCTCCAGCACGGGGCCCGGGTCGCTGCCGATAATGGAGTCGATGGCCCCACACATGCCAAGGTCGGTTACGAACGCCGTCCCTTTGGGCAGGACGCGGGCGTCCGCAGTGGCGACGTGGGTGTGTGTGCCAACGACAGCGCTCACGCGGCCGTCCACGTGCCACGCAAGCGCGCCCTTCTCGGACGTTGCCTCCGCGTGGAAATCCACGACGATGGCGCGCGGGCGCTCACTCAGCGTGTCCAGCAGTTGATCCATCGCGGTGAACGGATCGTCGATCTGCACGGGCATGAAGGTGCGTCCCTGCAGGCTGATGACGAGCGCGCCGTTGGCCATGACCGCGCCGCGTCCCGGTGCGGCCTTAGGATAGTTGAGGGGACGCAGCACGGGAGTCTCCTCATCCATATGCGGCATCATTTCCTTGTTATCCCAGATATGGTTGCCGGATGAGATGACATCCACGCCGGCGTCGAGCAGTTCTTTGGCCACCTTCGGCGTGATGCCGAAGCCGGCTGCGGAGTTCTCCCCGTTGGCGACCACCAGGTCAATGTCATGCTCACGGCGCAGTTCGGGCAGGTATTTCTTGACGGCCTGCCGTCCCGGGCTGCCCATAACGTCGCCGATCATAAGGATGCGCATGATGTGTCGGTTGGCCTCTAGCGCGCGTATTCGACAGCGCGGGTCTCGCGAATCACCATGACCTTGATCTGTCCGGGGTACTCCATGGAGTCCTGGATCTTCTTGGTCATGTCGCGGGCCATGCGCATAGCGGCAACGTCATCAACACTGTCCGGCTGGACCATCACACGAACTTCACGACCGGCCTGGATGGCATAGGCCTTGTCCACGCCGCCAAATCCCAAGGCGATCTGTTCAAGGGTTTCAAGCCGTTTGATGTACTGCTGCGCGCTCTCTCGCCGCGCGCCGGGGCGTGCGCCACTGATGGCGTCCGCAGCGGCCACAACAAAGGCGTCGGTGCTCTTCCAACCCTCTTCACCATGATGATCACCGACGGCGCGAACGACGCGCTGGTTGACCTTGTAGCGCTCAAGGAGATCCGCGCCGACAGCGGCGTGAGGACCCTCAACCTCGTGGGAGAGGGCCTTGCCGATGTCATGAAGGAATCCGGCGCGGCGGCAGATGTCTACATTGGTGCGGAGCTCAGACGCGAGCGATGCGGCAAGGTGCGCCGTTTCAATGCTGTGCTGGAGCACGTTCTGGCCGTAGCTATAGCGAAACTTCAGACGGCCTAGAGTCTTGACGAGGTCAGGGTGGAGGCCCTGGACGCGAGCGTCGTAGCAGGCTTCCTCGCCCGCCTTCTTCATGATTTCTTCCATCTCTTCTTGCGCCTTGACGACCAGTTCTTCGATGCGGGCCGGCTGAATGCGCCCGTCCATGACGAGTCGGGAAACGGCCATGCGCGCCACTTCACGGCGCACGGGGTCGAACGCCGAAAGCGTCACCACCTCCGGCGTGTCATCCACGATGAGGTTGACGCCGGTGGCGTTCTCAAGGGCGCGAATGTTGCGCCCTTCGCGGCCAATGAGGCGGCCCTTCATCTCGTCGTTGGGGAGGGAGACGACGCTGGTCGTGAGTTCGGAGACGACTTCATTGGCGTAGCGCTGCATGGACTGCGCCATGATCTTGTATGAGCGCTCCGTGGACTCTTCGCGGACGGCCTCTTCCATCTCACGCACGCGGCGGGAGGCCTCGATCTCGATTTCGCTCTCCAACTGACTGAGAAGCAGTTCGCGTCCCTCGTCCATGGTGAGCTGAGCGACCCGTTCGAGTTCCCTCAGATGTTCAGCGTGCAACTCGTCCACCTGCGCGCGGACGGCGTCGATCTCCGTTTCCTTCTCGTTGAGTTGCCGTTCCCGCTTCTCGAAGTTGTCGAGACGGCGGTCGACCTGCTCCTCCTTGCGTTGGAGGCGCCTCTCTACGCGCTGTACTTCACTGCGTTGCTCGCGGACTTCCTTTTCGGACTCATCGCGAACCCGGATGGCCTCCTGCTGGGCGCGGAGGAGGATTTCCTTGCTCTCGGTCTCGCCCTCCTCCAGGCGGCGCTGAACCTCAAGGGATGCGCCGCGGATGTTCCCGGACGTAATGATGCGCTGCAGGACGAATCCGGCCGCTGTGCCGGCCGCGCCAAGCAGGAGCACAAGAAAAACGAATAGGACAGGATCGATGGTCATGATGATTCTCCCCGGATCCACGGCGGTGTGATATCCGCCCGTTGTGGTGTTTTGGCGTGAACGAATGACGGCGCCGAGCGGCGCCGCCATTCCATGCAGTAGCTATCGATAGACAAAGAAAAAGGGGCGCGGTTATCCCGCAGCCCCTTGTGTCCGGATTTAAGTTCGAATATAGAGTCAGGTGACTTCCTCCGTATCGTCTTCGACGGATGCCGGTGTGAAGCCGTTGGCTTTGCCGTTTTGGGAGGCTTCGCCGCTACGAATGTCCTGTTCAAGGGCGTTGGCGAGGTCCGTATTGGATTGGAGGAAGGCCTTGGCGTTCTCACGACCTTGTCCGAGACGGACATCTCCGTAGGAATAAAAGGCTCCCGTCTTCTTGAGGAAACCGCCTTGCGCGCCGAGATCGATGAGATCGGCCTCACGGCTGATGCCATATCCAAACATGATGTCAAACTCGGCGACGCGGAAGGGCGGGGCCATCTTGTTCTTGACCACGCGCGCGCGCAGGTGCAGACCCACGCTCTCCGTCCCCTGCTTGATGGTTTCCATGCGTCTCAAATCAATTCGAACCGACGAATAGAACTTCAACGCGCGTCCGCCGGGGGTGACTTCGGGGCTGCCGAAAAGGACACCGACCTTCTCACGGATCTGGTTGATAAAGATGACCGCCGTCTTCGAACGATGTGTGGTTCCTGTCAATTTCCGCAGGGCCTGGGACATCAGGCGGGCTTGCAGGCCCACGTGCATATCTCCCATGTTCCCTTCAATCTCGGCCTTCGGCACCAGCGCGGCCACGCTGTCAATGACGATGGCATCCACTGCGGCGCTCCTCACCAACGCCTCCGTGATGTCCAGCGCCTGCTCAGCGTTGTCCGGCTGGGAGATCAACAGGTCATCAATGCTGATGCCGCAGGCGGCGGCATACGTGGGATCCATTGCGTGCTCGGCGTCGATATACGCCACCGTGCCGCCCTGTTTCTGCCCACTCGCAATAACGTGCTGTGCCAGCGTGGACTTGCCGGATGATTCCGCGCCATATATCTCTGTGATGCGTCCGCGGGGAATGCCGCCGATGCCAAGCGCGAGGTCAAGTGATAGAGAACCGGTGGGAATGACATCCACGTCAAAGCGTCCGGCGGCGTCGCCGAATCGCATGAGGGAACCCTTGCCGAAGCTGCGCTCAATCAGCGTCAGCGCCTGCTCGAGCGCCTTTTCCTTCTCCGTCACCATCGTGTCCGCGCTTTCTCGGGCTTTGATTGCCGTTGCCATAATACCATTCCTCCCGCTTGCATCTCAATCTGGCCGGGGCCGAGCGAACGCGCGTTCCACGAACGCTTGTACGTATCCTAACACATCAACGACGGAATGATACCCTTGTTCTTGGACAATTCACCGGTTTGAATCACAGGGGTCAGGAGGGACTCATTCATGGGTGACTACGAAAACGTATTGTATGAGCGGCAGGGCAAGGGCGTGATCATCACGCTGAATCGCCCCGCCCAGATGAACGCATTCAACCTTGGACTGCGGACGGACGTCCACGCGGCTTTCGATGAGGCGGAGCAGGACCCGGATGTCCGATACATCATCCTGACGGGCGCGGGTCGGGCATTCAGCGCAGGCGCGGACCTGGCGCTGGGCGCGGGCGGCGGCAACTCGGATACCGTCTGGCCGTACGGCCTGCAAGAAGGGCAGTCCGTCGCGTCGTTCCTGGATCAATGGCGCACACAGGACAGGACGGGCATCCGCCGCCTCATGCACATGTGGGAACTCACCACGCCGATCATCGGCGCGATCAACGGCTGGGCGCTCGCATGGGGCTCTTGGTACGCGCTGACGACGCATATCACCATCGCGTCCGAGAATGCAGTCTTCGGCCAGCCGGAGATCCGCCACATCTCAAATACGAACTTCATCTGGACGCTGCTGGCGGGCTACAAGCATGCGCTGCGCTACGGCCTAACAGGCGACCATATCGACGCTCAGGAGGCTTTGCGTATCGGCCTGGTCAACAAGGTTGTGCCGCACGAGGACCTGATGGAGGAGTGCACCTACATCGGCGAGCGCATCGCGCTGGTCAGCCCGGAGACGGTAAAGATCAATCTTGCCGTCGCGACGCAGGGCCTGAACATGATGGGATTCCACAACGCGTGGAACCTGAACGCGGAGCTGTCTGCCCTGGCGCACACGTCCCAGCGCGAGGACTTTAAGCGCAAGATGGAGGACGCCGGTAAAGAGGGTGGCCTGAGAGCGTACCTGCAAGAGCGGGACGGCCCATTCCAGCCGGAGCCGTTCGGGCCGAGGTCTGCCGCGGCGCGGGACTAGTTTCGGAAACGTGGATTCCCGATCGAGTCGGGAATGACGGACTAAGCGCCCCCTCTGCTTGAAGGTGGAGGGGGCGCATGTCTATGTGGGGGTTTACTCTCGGGCGTCAACTCTGGGCAGTTTGCTTTCCCAACGGAGGATGCGCTCATCTGATGTCACGAGGTAATGACGACCCTCAAGGGCAGTGGCGACGATGATGCGATCTGCGGGGTCGGCATGGAAATTCGGCAGCATGTTGGCGAGAATGCCGATTTCTCCATCCAGGGGGATCTCGGTCAATCCCTCTTCTATGAGTTGGCGACGCCATTGTGATGCATTGTCGATATAGTCAAGGCGGTTCTTACTGCGAAGTAAGGCGACCTCCCAAAAGGTGAGCGCTGAAACGGCAACTTCACCCGATACCCAGGCAGCATTTAGCGCCTTTCGCGTCTCGGTTCCGAGTTGATCGTCTCCGAAGCGGAGCCAGAGGAGGACGTGAGTGTCAAGCAGGAGCATCACTCACCATCAATTAAGCCCTGTTCGGCTTCCCATACCACGTCGATGGGTGATACTACATCGCCCAAGAAGATCAGCCGATCGCGATCGCGTCCAAAGGGTGGCCCGAATCGCTTTGGGTGGGGCGAAAGCTTGGCGACGGGTTTGCCGTTCTTGGTGATGATGATTTCCTCGCCCGTCTCCGCCACCTCATCCATTAGCTTGAGGCACGTTGCCTTGAACACCGAGGCCTTGATGGTGCGCGGGTTGCCGGGCGTTCCTGCCGGTGTTGCCATTCCGGGTTCTCCCTTGTCAATACGTCTGCAATCTATATGACCATGGTCATGACTATGGTCACATTGTAATGAATCGACGTTGGACTGTCATATTCGTCTGGCTGGAATGAGGAGTGCGCAGATGTAACTAACCGACATTCATCTGCAAGGCAGTTGACACGTTACGTCTTGAGGAGTATACCGTCCGTGTAGAGCGGGTCGGGGACCCGAAAGGGACGGCAGAGTTGCCCGGCCTGCGAAGGAGGGCGACATGTTTGGAAGCCTTCATATCGGGGCGGTTCTTCTGCAAGGAGCACCCCTCATCTTCAATGTACCGGCGGGCTCCACCCGCGAGCCCGGGCCGCCTCCGGCAAAGCCTTCACACCACAGTGCCGAAGAGAGTCTGGAACGCCCCACGGATGTGTCGGCTCTTGCCCTCTTCAGCGATACCGGCATCGCAAGCTCCCCGCCTGCCGCCCATAACGTGCGCAGGAACTCCGAGCGGGATGCGCCGTTCGAGCCAATCATGGGCGAATCCGTCGACGATGAGTACATTCCCTGGGAGGACGAGGTGTTGCCGGCGTGGCTGGAGCCCCCGGCACCGCAGCTCTACACGCTCACCGGTCTTGAGCTGAACTGAGGCAAGCGAGTGCCACCGTGTGACCCACGTGGGTCACACGGTGACTCCTGTCGCTGTCGGCCAGCCAACCGAAGGACTTGGGCGCACGTGTAGAGTTGTGCCATGGCATCGCTGTTGGGTCTCTTACTGGGTCTCTTAAGGGAAACCTTCGTGGTTGGGCTGTTCTCGTGGAGCCCAAGAATCTTCGTTGTGCGGCTGTGCGTCTTCTGCTCCGTCGCGGTTGCGAGCCTGTACTTCGGGGCAGCTCTGCTTCATTCGGTTTCACCCGACTCGTCGTACGAACTCGGTGAGTCAGTTGCAATTGCCGCGTTCAGCGGACTCCTCATCGTGGGTACATTGCTTGGCGGCGGCGCGATTGCCAGGGCGGAGTCTGTCGATGAGAAGCAGGGCCGATTCCGACTGATTGGATTGACGACATTCCTCCTGGTCGCCGTACCCGGAAGTGTTGCCGGATCGTTGTTCATGGTATTAGTGCCTTTAGCCTTCATCCCGTCCGCTATCGTATTAACGGTCATCGTTATTAGCGGACGCTGCGGCGTTTCCTCGCGCCAGACCTGAACCTGATTGCCCGATCGCCGCCACGCTTTGCCTCCGTGTCCATGCGTGGCCTACGATCCACGCATGGTTCAGGTCGTGAATTGGAATGTGCAGTGGGCAACGCCGCGATCCGTTCGCACGCCGGAGATTCTTCGACGCATTGATGCTCTTGCGCCGGAGGTCGTCTGCCTGACCGAGACGCATGACCGACTCCTGTCACGGGACGGCTACTCGATCAGCGCGCAGGCCGACTATGGCTATGGCGACAGAGGGCCCCGCCGCAAAGTGATGCTCTGGTCAGAGCAACCGTGGCGAGATGTTGACGATCTTGGACATGCGTCGTTGACTCCCGGGAGATTCATCTCCGGAATTACGCAGACGTCGATTGGCGAAGTCACGGTAATGGGCATCTGCATTCCCTGGTTCGGTTCACGAACGGAGGCGCGCCGCGGCGCAGAGCGCAGGGAGCACTGGGATGACCATCAACAGTACCTCGCCGCTCTGACCAACATTCTCGCCGGGCAGCCCGTCAGACCCACCATCATCATGGGCGATTTCAACCAGGTCATAGGGCAGGGCGCTCGAGCGCCCGTCCACCTAAGAGAGGCTCTTAAGGATGCCTTCTCGACGAACATGACTATCGTCACTGCGGACGTCACATTCGTGGGACGCAGAAACATCGACCACATCGCGCTGGGCGGGGATCTGGCCTGTGAATCCGTGGAGGCAATTAGCAATATCTACGGCGACAGGAGGCTCTCGGATCACTTTGGGATTGTTGCGAGGGTGTCTGCTGTAGTATCAGACGCATGATTCGCGTCGTTAGCTGGAACATCAACAAACAGCTCGCGCCATGGCGCGAGCTGGTGCAAATGGACGCCGATGTTGCCCTCGTTCAGGAGGCATGGCCACCGCCGGAGGATGTAACCGGCATAGACATCGGCCCCAAAGAGTCGTATGACTCCCACTACTGGAATTCGGATTGGTGGGAGGGACGTTGGCCCCATCTCGCTGAGCGTTGGCCGATGGTGGTTAAGATCTCTGATCGGGTGGACGTGGAGTGGTTTAAGCAGGTCACGCCGATAAGCCTGACTGCGGACAACGAGATAGCCGTTAGCGGGATAGGAACAATCGCGGCGGCGCGCGTTACACCCAAGGAAGATTCTATAAAGCCGTTCATCGCGGTTTCCATGTATGGGCGATGGCTGAGCCCGCATCCCTCCACCGGCTCATCGTGGATTTACGCGGATGCTTCAGTACATCGAATCATTTCGGACTTATCGGCGTTCATTGGGCGTGAGAACCCCGCCACACATCGAATTGTTGCGAGCGGTGATCTGAACATCTTCCATGACTATGGCGATGCTGGTGATCCGTATTGGGAAGCCCGCTATCGATCCGTCTTCGATAGGATGGCGGCAATTGGACTGGAGTTCATCGGACCGCAAGCGCCGAATGGGCGGCAGGCGGAAGTGCGGCTGCGGGGCGAGCCGTCCAACTCCCAAAACGTCGTTACGTACTCGCATGGCAACAACCCGGCAGTGACCGACAACAGACAACTCGATTTCGCCTTTGCCTCTCGGGGGTTCCATGAATCCATCAGTGTCCGCGCTCTGAACGAAACTGATGAGTGGGGCCCAAGCGACCACTGCCGGATATTGATAGAGATTGATGGATGAATCACGATACCCAAGGTCAATCCGGAGGGGACATGACGATTTCCAGTAATGATAGTCTGCTCAGTTATATTGCCCTTCGGCACACGGTGGGGCTGGAGGATGTGGCAACGGATGCCCTTAGCTTCATTCTCAATCGTTCAGCTTCGGCTAAGGCTGCCCTTTCTGAATTCCTCGGTGATGCCGACGGACCATTGACTATCGAAAAGGTGGACACACAGTTCTTTCTTGAATCGTCGGGAGCTTTCCCGGACATGGCGCTGTGGGCTGCGGGAGATAAATTGTCCGCTTTTGTAGAGGCCAAGTTCTGGGCCGAATTGACCCACAATCAGCCTGTGACGTACTGGGAGGCGCTGCCAGCAGACAGGCGTGCGGTGCTGCTGTTTCTCGTCCCGCAAGCACGTGTTGATGATGACTATCTCTGGGATACTCTGGTTGGTCGGTTACGGGATGCGGGGCATGAGTTGAGCCTGGTCGTCCGAGGTGAGAGCGTGATTTCCGCGTCAGAATCGGGTGGTTTGCGGCGTTTGATACTCACTAGTTGGGATTTGCTTTTGAAGAAGTTGGAGGAGAGGATCAAGCAGGACGGGGATGCCCAGGCAGGCTTCGAGATTGCGGAATTGAAGGAACTCGCCAGAGTCGTGACGGAGGGAAGCAACACTGACGATCCGGATGCTGAGTACAAGTGGTTGTTCAAGGATGTGGTGGAACGTCTTGTGGAATCGGGCTGGGGCAATACGGATGGTCTCGCAGCGGGAGGCGGACACGGGTATTGCAGCAGGTATTTTCGGCTTGGGGGCGCAGGAGTAGGGATATTCAAAGTCGACGAGGTTATGAAACAGACGCCTGACAGACCCCTTCTACTGGCGTTCTATGATTGGGCTGACAATCCAGTGGGTGTAGAGGAAGTTCGTACGAGGCTGGGCGACGAGATCGAGTTACAGCCCAAAATTGCCGATTGGGTGAGCCCCCGTGTGCCAATCGTTTTGCCAGCGCGCTCTGATCCATATGCAAAGCGTGATGCCCTTGTGACGGAACTCGAACGCATCGCTGGGCTCATTGATCCTGAAGGTCCGACGTACCGGTAGCTTTCTGACAAGGTAGTTCAATGACCATCCCCACCACACAAGACTGGCTTGCGGCGTTTGAGGCGGCGCCGTCTTTGGCGCAGGACTCCTCGCTGTTGGAGCATGTGCGGCAGCGATTTCATGGCAAGTACCTGGAGACGATCATGCGGGCGCGCAACGAGATGGCGGAGGATCGCGCTTGGGAGGGGTTCTACTTCTGGATGGTCTTTCCGGAGACGAATCGCAAGCCGTTCGAGATTCCGCCGGAGGAGGCGAGCGCGTTGTTGGAGTCGTTGAAGCCGTTGGTTGTGCGGCTACGGGAGGGTCTGCGCGAGCAGCACTCTAGCCAAGCTTGAACGGCAGGCCGCGGATCTTTTTTCCGGATGATAGCTGCCGCATCATCTTTCGCATCTCGCCGAACTGATTGAGCAGGCGGTTGACGTCCGCCGTCTGCGTGCCACTGCCACGGGCGATTCGCTTGCGGCGGCTGCCTCCGATGATCTCCGGCCTCTGCCGCTCTTCCGGTGTCATCGAAAGTACGATTGCTTCCACGCGCTTGATCTGTTTCTCATCGAAGGCGTCTGCGGACACCTTGCCCTTCATCTGGGAGAACCCGGGCACCAGGTCGAGAACCTGCGACATGCCGCCCATGCTGCGCAGCTGGTTCATCTGATCCAGGAAATCGTTGAGATCGAAGCTTGCCGTTCGCAGCTTGCGCTCCATCTCCTGCGCTTTTTCTTCGTCGATGGTCTGCTGCGCCTTTTCGACAAGTGTGACGACATCGCCCATGCCGAGGATCCGGCCCGCCAGCCTATCGGGGTGGAACGGCTCCAGCGCGTCCATGCGTTCGCCGACGCCGATGAACATCACGGGGAGGCCGGTCACGGACGTAATGGAGAGTGCCGCGCCGCCGCGTGCATCGCCGTCCATCTTGGTGAGCACGAGGCCAGTCAACGGCACTTGGCGATGGAACTCCTCGGCGGCGTTTACGGCGTCTTGGCCGGTCATCGCATCGACAACGAGGAGCACTTCGGCGGGATTCAATGCCTTGCGGACGTCCGCAAGCTCTTTCATCAGCTCGTCATCGACCTGCAGTCGTCCGCCGGTGTCGAAGATGTGCCAATGCGCGTTGGCGTCGCGGGCGGCGGCCAGAGACGATCTGGCGACGGCAACGGCGTTCGAGTTGCCCGGCTCCGCGTAGACGGGCACACTGATCTGCTTGCCGAGCGCGGTCAGCTGTTCGATTGCGGCGGGACGGCGTACGTCGCCCGCGCCGAGCGAGACGGCCTGCCCTTGTTGTACAAGATTGGACGCGAGCTTGGCAGCTGTCGTCGTCTTGCCGGAACCCTGCAGGCCGACAAGGAGGATAGTGGCGGGGCGAGCGTCGCCCGCGTCGAGGTTGCGATGCTCCTTGCCTAGGACCTCAGTCAATTCCTCCTGGACGATCTTGATGATCTGCTGGACGGGCGTGACGGACTGGAGGACTTCATTGCCGACGGCGCGATCGCGGATGGACTGCTGTAGGTCGCGTACAACGCGCAGGTTGACGTCGGCTTCGAGGAGGGCGCGGCGCACCTCGCGCAGCGCATCTTCAACGTCCGCCTCAGTGATGCGGCCGCGGCCCGAGAGTTTATTGAATACGCCTGTCAGTCGATCAGTTAGTGCTTCAAACATGGTTCCTTAAGTGTAACGGTTGGAGAGGCAGCCCAAACGTGCTGCCCTCGCTAGCCACTATTGCTTGTCATTCTGAACGGAGCGTTAGCGGAGTGAAGAATCCAGAAACTGCCCCACACAACTAACCTTGTCTTGCCCGCCAACGCTTTAGATTCCTCGGCTGCGCTCGGAATGACAGGGCCGCGGTACCGTGTCCGGTTGGCGCAATTCGATCCAGATTCCCGCGAAAGCGGGAATGACGGTTGGTATTGGAGCGGGCGATGGGGATCGAACCCACGACATTCTGCTTGGGAAGCAGACACTCTACCACTGAGTTACGCCCGCTCGGATTGACGCGACACACGTGGATGATGCGGCGTAGGACTATGTATGCGCCGCTCGTCTGGGAATGTCAAGGCGTGATGCTTGCCCGCTTTGGGGAGTGGGCACATGATGGATTAAGTATTCGATTGAGCGCGGCGCCTGGGGGTTCAGAGCGGTGAATGCGGAAACGTTCAACAGCTTGCTGTCGAGAAGGGGTGGCCTGCAACACCCGTGGAGCAGCGTTGCATCGCCGCCGGAGGGAACGATCAGCTTTGGCGCCGGTGTGCCTGACCCCGAGACGCTGCCGCTGGTACAGCTTGATGAGGCGGCACGGGCCGTTATCGCGGAAGAGGGAATTGCGGCGCTCCAGTATGGCTCGTCGGTGGGTGACATCGCCCTGCGAGAGCAGATTGCGGAGCGGGTTACGAGGCTGCATGGCGTCGAGACGCCACCGGAACACGTTGTCATCACGACGGGCGCATCGCAGGCACTGGATATCGTGTGTGCCACGTTCATCGACCCCGGCGATGTTGTAATCACGGAGAATCCGACGTTCACCGGCTCGCTGTGGACGTTCCGGGCGCACGGCGCGCGGCTCGTGCCGGTCTCGTCCGGCCCGAACGGACTGGACATCGATGAACTTGAACAGACTCTTTCAGACCTGCGCGTGGCGGGCGACCGTCCCAAGCTGATCTATCTCACGCCAGACTTTCAGAATCCCACCGGCGTGCAGATGCCGACCATGTTGCGCAGGCGGCTGGTCGAGCTTGCCGCGAACGCAGGCTGCCTGGTTGTCGAGGACGCGGCGTATGCGGAGGTGGGCATAGACGGCATTGATGCGCCGTCATTGCTGTCTCTCGCGCCGGAGCAGACGGTGCAGGTGGGCACGTTTAGCAAGGTGATGGGCCCGGGGCTGAGAATCGGCTGGCTCACCGGTTCACCCACCGCCGTTCAGCACGCGGCGGCCAACCGCACGGATATGGGGACGAGCGTGACGCTCTCCCGGATGCTGGCGCGATTCCTTGCCAATGGAGAACTTGATCCGCATCTCAATCGAGTGCGTGAGGTGTATCGGCGCAAACGCGTCGCGTTCCGTCTTGCGGCACGGGAGAACCTTGGGCCTATGGTGCAGTGGACCACCCCCGCGGGAGGATTCTTCTTCTGGCTTGAGGCGAACGAAAAGTTAGACGTGTCGCGGCTGTGGGAACTGGCACGTGAGGAACGCGTGTCCTTCGCGCCGGGGTTCCGATTCTTCGCAGAAGACGAGCCGCCAATGCGTCACATGCGGTTCGCGTTCAGCGAGGTGTCCACAGATAACATCGGAGAAGGGCTGAGACGGCTTGGCCGCGCAGTGGAACGACTCGAGGACGAGAGCCGGGGCAGGCTGTTCTAGGTGGGGTCTGCCAAACGCCGCGCCGTGGTGATGAAGCCCGTGTGGGCCACCATGCGGTGGGCCGGCCTGAGCGTCTGCGGGCCCGCGTCCCACTGACGCAAGGCAATCTCAAACTGATCGATCAGGTCGAATACGGGGTCGGCGTCCAGTTGCTGCCAAAGTCGGTGTAGCTGCAAGGTCGTTGGCACAAAGGCCAAAAAGATTCCGCCCGGTCGCATCGCCTCCCGTGCATGGGGAATGACCCGCGACGGCTCCGGCAGGTCTAAAACAACCCGATCCACGTCGTCTTCGTTGATGCCGTCCGAATAGATGTCAGATACGTGGACAGTGAGTCTATTGGCTGATTCAGCAGGCAGGAATTCGGAGACGTTGCCTTGTGCCAGCGCGGCAAAGTCCTCGCGGTTTTCATAGGAATAGACGCGGCCGGATTCGCCGACGGCCTGCAGCAGGGCGATGGTCAACGCGCCTGAGCCAATGCCGGCCTCAACGACTCGGGCCCCGGGACGGATATCCGCATGCGTGAGAATCGCGCCGATGTCCTTGGGGTAGATAGGCGTCGCGCCGCGCTTCATCGTCAGGATGTAGTCGCCCAGCGTGGGCCGAATGGCGAGATACACGCCGCCCTTCTGAGCGGTTCTGAACTCGCTGCCCTCCGGCTGGCCAATCATGTCGTCGTGCTGGATGATGCCGGCGTGGGAGTGAAACTCACCACCATCTTGCAGCGTGATCAGGTACTTACGGCGCTTGCGGTCGATGAGCAGCACAAGGTCACCGGCCTGGAACGCGCCGGCAGTTATCTCAGGGTTCTCAGAGTCGGTGCTCATCGTGTGCATCCAGGGATTTCAGGCAAAAGAAAAAGCCCCGGCAACGACCTATTTTCCACAGAGGGCTGCCCCTCCAGTATCGTCGGCGCTGAAACGTTTCACTTCCGTGTTCGGGATGGGAACGGGTGGGTCCGCTTCGCCAGAGTCACCGGGACATCGACCATAGTACAGCATTGTGCGTCGGCGTGGGAGGGGTCCGCTCGTATCTTTCGACAGGCTCAGGATGGGCGGAGGGGTTTGGCGGGGGGGGAGCTGGCCATGTATGATTGGCCGAAAGCTCAGCGATGGGAATAAGGGACACCGGCGGCCTGGCCATGGCCGCCCGCCGGACGCACTCCCACGGGGATGGCTCCAATGCCAATTTTTCGATACGGCCGATGGGATAATTCGCAGGAGCCTTTCGGCACCGCGCCGGAAGACCTGATGGAGGCCATCTCGGACGACCTTGCCACCCATGGCGATATTCGACGTGCCCTGCGCCGCATGATGATGCGCGGCTTTGACGGCCAGGACGGCCGCAATATTGATGGCATCCGCCAGATGACGGAGCGCCTCCGTCAGCAGCGCCAAGACTACATGGACCGCTACGACCTGAACTCCGTGTTGGACGGCATCCGCGAGAAACTGCAGGAAATTCGCGACCTCGAACGAGACACTCTCGGACAGCGAATGCAGGAAGCGCGTGAGGCTATGGGCGACTCCCCTGACGCCGATCAGGATGGGGGAAATGCGCCATCAGAATCACAGAACGGCCAATCTGCCCAGCAGGACTCCGATGACGCGCAGCCCGGCTCAGGTCGGCAGGCGGCGGAGGAAGAGCTCCAGCGATTCCTCGAGCAGCTTGAGCGGGAACTAGGTTCTCGTCAGAACCGGGAAGAGTCTGACTCTGATTCGGACTCGGGACAGCAGTCAGGCGACCAGTCTGGTGGCGAGCAGGGGGACCAACAGCAGGGCGCGGGGCAGCGCTCACAGCGCGGTCAGGGCATGGACCGCATGACGGCGCAGGCACTTGAGAACATGGCCCAACGCAAGATGGACTTCATGGAGTCGTTGCCGAACGACCCTGGCGGCGCCATCAAGAAACTCAGCGATTACGACTTCATGGATGAAGAGGCGAGAGAGAAGTTCCAGGAGCTGCTGGATTCACTCCGTCAGCAGGCCGGGCAGTCCTACATGCAGAACATGATGCAGCAGATGCAGAACATCACGCCTGAGCAGATGGAAGCGAGCAGGCAGATGATGCGCGATCTGAACGACATGCTGCGCGATTACGCCCAGGGCAACCAGCCGAATTTTGATGAGTTCATGCAGAAGTGGGGCAGCATGTTCGGGGACGACCCGCCTCGCAACATCGAGGAATTGCTCGATCGCCTGATGGAGCAGATGTCGCAGTTCCAATCGCTCATGGACAGCCTGCCGGAGGAGATGCGGCAGCAGCTGCAAGAGACGATGGAGGCGGCGCTCAACGACCCTGAACTGATGCAGGAGATGGCGGAACTCTCGTCGCTCATGGAATCCCTGATGCCCATGCAGGAGATGCGACAGAACTATCCGTTCGCTGGCGATGAGTCTCTGTCGCTGCAAGAAGCCATGCGTCTGATGGACCAGTTGCAGCAGATCGACGATCTTGAGGCACAGCTGCGGGGCGCCGAGCGCCGCGGCGACATCGACGAAATCGACCGGGAACAGGTGGAGAATCTCATCGGTGAGGATGCCGCGCGCGATCTTGATTGGCTCCGCCAACTGCAAGAGCAGCTCGAAAAGGCAGGGTACATCCGCAAGAACGGCGACAAACTGGAACTGACGCCCCGCGGCATCCGAAAGATCGGTGAAAAGGCTCTCAAGGACATCTTCAACAGGCTGCGGAGCGCCGGGATCGGCGCGCATGAGATGCGCAAGAACGGCCTCTTCGGCGAGAAGGACGAGGAGTCCACGAAGATCTATGAATTCGGGGATCACTTTGACGTCCACATGTCGCGGACGGTGAAGAACGCCGTGATGCGGAGCGGCCCCGGCACCCCGCTTACAATTGCCCCCGATGATTTTGAGGTCTATCGCGACGAGGCGCTGACGCAGGCGAGCACGGTGATCCTGCTCGACCAGAGCCGGTCAATGGCAATCAGCGGCAGCTTTGATGCCGCGAAGCGCATGGCGCTGGCACTTCACACCCTCATCAAGATGCAATTCCCCCGCGACAACTTGTACGTGGTCGGATTCGCCGACTATGCGTGGGAACTCAAGGGTGATGAACTGATCAAGGCCACGTGGGGCGGCTATTCCCCCGGCACCAACATGCAGCATGCGTTGATGATTTCACGCCAGCTGCTCAACAAGCACCGCTCCAGCACGCGGCAGGTAATTATGGTCACGGACGGCGAGCCAACGGCCCACCTTGAGAATGGCGTCCCTTATTTCACGTACCCGCCCAGCCAGCGCACCATCGATATGACGCTGCGTGAGGTCAAGCGTTGCACGCAGGAGGGCATCACCATCAACGTCTTCATGTTGGAGATGGCGTATTACCTGGTCAACTTCGTGCGGCAGATGACACGGCTGAATCGCGGTCGCGCCTTCTTCACGCAGCCTGACAAGCTGGGGCAGTACGTGCTTGTCGATTACCTCAACAACAAGCGCAGCGCCATCGCGTCCTGAGGCCTTGTTCTTCACCTCGCGTATTACGGTATGACTAACGGAGCAGAGTCTGATCTAAGCCGCATTGCCGCCGCGTTGGAAGAGTCCGCCGAGCTTGCGAGCACGTTCTCGCCGTCCTCCGTGTATGTACAACACAAGGGCTGGGACGGCCCGGTTACGGAGGCCGACCACGCCCTCGATGAACTCTTGCACAGGACGCTCGTTCGCCCCGGGGAGGGGTGGTTGTCTGAGGAAACCCATGATGATGGGCATCGCATCGGCATGGAGCGCGTGTGGGTGGTCGATCCCATCGATGGTACGCGGGGATTCCTCGCAGGACGGCCCGAATGGTGCGTTTCAGTGGGATTGTCTGTAGACGGGGAAATCACTGCCGCAGGAATCCTGAATCCGTGGGCCAATGAGTCCTATCTGGCAGAACGCGGCGGCGCGGCCACGCTGAACGGCGAAACCGCGCAGACCAATGACCATGAAGAACTGTCCTCTGAGGTCACGATTCTTGCGTCGCACAGCGAGGTTCGATGGGGGATGTGGAATCGCTTTCGAGGCGCATCATTCAAAGTGCGAACGCTCGGCTCTATCGCGTACAAAATGGCGCTTGTTGCCGCAGGCAAGGCCGACGCCGTTATCAGCCTTGAACCAAAGAATGAATGGGACGTTGCCGCCGGCGCGCTGCTGGTAGAGGCGGCGGGCGGCGTGGTGACGGACGCGGATGGACATCCCATGCAGTTCAATCGACGGGACACGCTGATTGACGGTGTTATTGCGGCGGGGCCGAATACCCATGCCGCGATCCGGGAAATGATGAACCGCCGCCCGGCAACATCCACGCATCTCTGGACTCCGGGGCGCCATTAGGAAACGCCCCCACGGGGCGTCACGCCATTAGCGTCAAGTGGTTCAAGTGATGCCGTTGTGTGTGTGGCCGGCGTGACCGCCGCCATCGCCGCCCATGCCGGGGAATCCAAACCCGAGGTCCGAGCCGCCGCTCGTCATGCCGAACAGCGATATGACTTTGTGCGTATCTGTAGAACCGCAGCCCGGGCATTCCACTTCGCCCGGCTCTGCGTTGATGCTGCGGGTCAGTTTCTCGAAACGACCGTCACAGCCGTGGCATTCGTATTCGAAGAGGGGCATTACTCAGGCTCGCCGTGTCCCCGGCACTGATTCCGTTGCGTACCGGTTTAGGCGATGCAGCGGAACGGGTCGTCCGGCCGTACCCGCTGAGGCTTCGGCATCTCAAATTGAGGGGCGTTGCTCTGCCAGACGCCCGTGACGCCGACGGCGGACATCTTGCGCTCGACCTCCTCGCTCTCGCAGGAGGGGCACGTCACACCGACAGGCGTGTTGTAACCGCGAATGAACTTGTCAAAGCCGTTGCCGCAAGTCTTGCAGCCGTATTCAAAGATGGGCATATTCCCTGTGCCTCCGTGTAGCGGATTATAGTCGCCCTAACCCTTAGCGGCAACTCACTCCCGCGGGAAGACGGGCAGGGGATGGCCGGGGGTGATGCGGAGACTGACCCGCGCCCCAACCTCTATAGCGGTTGCGTGGGAGGCCATGGCGCGGCACACAACCCCTGAATCCAATTCCACGTTGTAGGCGTAGAATGCTCCGTTGAAAATCCGCCCAACAACGCGACCGTTTCCTATGTCATCCGGGCTGATAGAGAGGTCTTCCGGCCGCACCATCAAGTCCATGTCGGTCTCGCCATCAAGTGTCAACGCGCTGCTCACCTCTGCCTCCCCCAGCTCCGTCAACACTCGCGATTCAACTGCCGTCGGCTCCGCCGGAATGAAGTCGGCCTCACCGAGGAACGCGGCGACGAAACGGTTGACAGGGCGATGGAACGCCATGTCCGGTGCTCCAACCTGCTGGATGCGCCCCCGATCCATCACGGCGATGACATCGCCCATGGACAGCGCCGCCTCCTGGTCGTGCGTCACGAACCCCACCGTGATGCCCGCCTCATGAAGGATTTCACGCACCTCCAGCTGCAAGCGGGCGCTCAGGTTGGGATCGAGGTTCGAGAACGGTTCATCCATCAGGAGAATCTTGGGCGACGGCGCTAGAGCGCGAGCAAGCGCCACCCTCTGTCGCTCGCCGCCGGAGAGTTCATGGGGGCGGCGGTTTCGGCGGTCGGAAAGGTTGACGAGATCGAGCAACTCATCAATGCGCTGTTCGCGGTTGGGAGCGTCGTTCTGCAAGCCGTAGGCGATGTTGGATTCCACTGTCATGTGCGGAAAGAGGGCATAGTCCTGGAACACGAATCCCACGCTGCGGTGTTCCGGCTGCACAAAGACGCCTCTCCCCGTGACCGTTCGGCCGTCGACCTCGATTGCCCCTTCGTCCGGGCTTTCCAGCCCTGCGATGACGCGCAGCAGCGTGGTCTTGCCGCAGCCGCTCGGTCCGACGAGTGCGAGGATCTTTCCCTCGGTGACTTCAAGGGAAACATCGTGTGCCCCCGCGCCGGAGGGCGCGTATTGTTTCGTCACACCGGCGCAGCGGAGCATGACGCGGGGCGACTGTTCGATGCTTGTCATGGCTGCTGGCTCCTGCCTCTGCCGATGAGGAAGAACATCGGAACTGCGGAAATCGCGATGAGCAACAGGGCGGGCAGGGCAGCACGAGCGAAGTACGCCTCTGAGCTCGCGGCCCAGATCGTCGTTCCCAAACTGCTGAAATCAAGCGGACTCAAGAGCAAGGTCGCAGGAAGCTCCTTCATCGCCGTGAGGAATACCAGCGCGCCTCCGGCGAGGATGCCGGGGCGCAGCAAAGGCACTGTAATTGTACGGAAAACCGTGAGTGGACGATGGCCGAGTGTGCGCCCAGCCTCCTCCACTCGAGGATTGACTTGCAACAGTGATGTCCGCAACGGCCCCATCGCAATCGGCAGGAATAATATGACGTAGGCCATTACCAGCATGACATGCGTCTGGTAGAGCGCGGGGGCGAGCCTCGAGCCGAAGAAGACGAGCGCGAGTGCAATGACGATCCCGGGGAGGGCGAAACCGACGTGGCTAACGCGGTCGATCAACATGCTGAAGCGCCCGGGGAATCGCACAGCAAGAACCACGACGGGCAGGGCGACAAAGACTCCGGCGATCGCTGCCAACGACGATACCAACGCCGAATTGATTGCCGGACCCCAAACCGCGCTCAGCTCTTCTCCCGCTCCAATGCCGCGAACCAGCCAGAACAACAGGACGGCCATCGGGACAAGCAACGCAAAGACGCCGACGAGCGAACACAGCCCCAACGCCGGATACTTCCACGGACCGAGCGGGACAGACGGCGAGTCTGCTCCGCCCATCTCCGCCTGATGTGTCTCCTCCATGGGGCGGTCGCCATGCGCCGTCGTTTCCGTCAGGAATAGCACAACGGCAAGCCCGACCAGGACGAGCGAGAGTGCGGCGGCGGCGGTTCGGTCAACATAGCTCGTGTACTGGAGGTAGATCGCCCATGTGAATGTCTCATAACGCATCAGGGACACTGCGCCGAAATCGCTGATTGTGTAGAGAGCAACCAAGAGACTCCCGGAGGCCAGCGCGGGCCGCATCTGCGGCAAGGTTATGCGAAGGAACGTCTCCCAGGGCCCCTTGCCCAGGGTGCGGGAGGCTTCTTCCAGTGCGCGCCCCGAACCCCGCAGCGCCGCACGAACCGTTAGCAGCGTGTACGGGTACGACACGAGAATTAGCACGATAGCCGCCCCAGGCAGGCCGTAGAACGACGGTATCTCCTCGATGCCGAACGGCGCGGCGAAGATTCTCTGGACCATGCCGCGCGGAGCGAAGACGGAGATGAACAGGAACGCCATGATGTAGCTCGGAATGACGAGAGGGAGCACCGTCACGATGCTCCACACCCGCCTGAACGGCAGATCCGTGCGCTCGATAAGCCAGCCCAGAGCCAACGCGAGAACTGCTGATCCGCCGGAGACAATGATGACGAGCGCCATGCTGCGCACGATGATTGCCGCCGTTCTTGGCCGAAACAGGAGGTCTGCCAACGAATCCAGGCCTGCGTCGAGGGTCCGAATAAACAGGTAGATGATGGGCAAGAGCAGGGCAAGGCCGATGATGGACGTCGTGAGGCTGAGCGTGAACGGCGGCCAGCGTCGCTGACGCCGGATTGCCCGGAGCCGTTGGATGCCGGCCGCCGTCCCACTCATTACGGAAGGATTCCCGTGTCGCGGAGCAGGTCGACCGTGCCTTCGAGGTCTCCCAGGTCCGCCATGTCGACTTGCGGAGCGTTGATCTCATCCAGCGGAGTCAACAGCCGGTTCACGTTTACTCCCTCAACGAGGGGGTATTCATACGTCTGCCCGGCGAAGTATTGCTGCGCGACGGTTGACAGCAGGAACTCGATGAATCGAATCGCGTTGTCGCTGTTCTCCGCACCGTCCAGCACACCCGCTCCGGCGACGAGGATCATCGCGCCGGGTCCGCCACCGTCTAGGTGGGCGTTTCGCGCGCCAAACTCTTCACCCTCTTCTGCGAGGAAACGGTACAGGTAGTAGTGGTTGACGAATCCGATGTCGATTTCACCCGCGCCGGCGGCTGCTACGGTAGGGGTGTTCTTGGGGTAGATGGTCGGGTTGTTGGCCTGGATTCCCTCAAGCCACGCCCGTGTCTCCTCCTCGCCCCACGTTACCCGCATAGCCGTTACCATCGCCTGGAATGAGCCGTTGGTGGGTGGCCAGCCGATGCGGCCCTCCCACTCAGGATCCGTGAATCCGCGCAGGTCGCTTGGTAGGTCGTCCGGTGAAACCCGCTCCGTGTTGTAGACGATGACACGCGCGCGTCCCGATAGTCCGATCCACTTGCCGTCCGGCGAGCGGAAATTGGTGGACACGCGGTCGAGCACATTGTCCGGTAGTGTCGCGAACATGGACTCCACTGCGGCAAGCCCGCCGGGGTCTTGCGCAAAGAAGATGTCCGCAGGCGAGTTCTGGCCCTCTTCAAGGATGGTGGCGGCTATCTCCGACGTGCTGCCGTACTTGACGCTTACATCGATGCCGCTCGCCTCCGCGAATTGCTCGATGAGCGGCGCGACGAGGCTCTTGCTCCGACCGGAATAGACGACTAACTCGCCATTGCTTTCTGTGCTGGACGCGCTCGAATCTGTAGTGGATTCAGGCGTTGACGTGGGATCGGAACCCGCTTGGCACGCGGCTGCCGAAAGAAGAGTCAGGACTCCAATGAGTCCGATAAGTAATCGGAAAATGGGTCACCTCCAATTGAACGAAGAAACAATTTTCAACGTCAATTGGAGCGTCCGGTAGTCTCGGCAGTCGATACACCGACCGAGATCTCAGCCGGCTGCGTCGATGGGCGTGTCGGATGACGGTCGGGCCATGCACCGCCGTCTCGTGGGAAGGCGTCCGTTGTTCCGGAGTAGACGCCTCGTGCTGTGAGTACGCCTTCTCCGGGCTGTGCTGCCAGCTTCCCATCTGCGCCGGGGCGCAGGACTCCGGCGTAGGTGGGGCTATAGGACCATTCCTGCGCCTGCGCGCAACCGAGGCAAGGGCGACTATGGTTCGGACACAGGCAGGTGTGACGGCGGGTGGAGTGTCCGTTGAGGTCTGATTGTCGACCTCAAGGCTGAGAACGACCGGAGCGGTGCGATGTGAATCTTCGGATGGCTCTGCAGCACGCGTTGTGAGCAATGAGGATGCGCGCAGTCGCAGCAGCGTCCGCGAGCAACTGATATTCGCCCCTGCTGCTCTCTGTGAGGCAGCGTGGGTGGAGATGCGCTCCGGCGAGGCTGAGAGTCGAAGCCGACTCATAGCTCGCCGAGTCCTCTAGCGCAGATCATGAGCCCCTTTCGCGCTCTTCTCGCGCCTTGGCGGAGCGAGGGCCGAAGGGCTCCGGCTGGAATGGCTCATCCCGCTTGCGGATGAATGCGCGGAGGCCGCCCTCCTTGCGCGCTTCCTCCAGCGGGGCAGTGAACTCCTCACGCTTGGAGACGATGACAGCGGCGGCCAACTCAGAGTTGAGGCGCATCACGTTGTGGAGGCCCATTGTTTCAAGGCCGCGCATCGCCACTGCGAGGTTGATCTTCACTGTTTCCGGGCTGACCAGAGCGAACCGCTCTACCAATTGGAAAGCCTCTTCCAGTGCGTCGTCCTTTGTTGGCACAACCTTGTTCACGATGCCGATGCGGAGAGCCTCCTGCGCGTCGATGTGGTCGCCGGTGAGGGCGTAGCGCAGGCCGTTCTTGTAACCGGCGTGGTGAATCCAGATGTAGTTGTCGTCCGAGATCATGCGGACCTCAACCTGCCCAAAGACGGCGTCCTCCGCCGC